>JAPULJ010000521.1 GCA_027295145.1 Alphaproteobacteria bacterium
GATTACGCTTACGACCTCGTCTTCACGGCTGATGAAATTGTAGATGTGCAGATGGTTCAGGAGTGATTGGCCGCTGGCGTCGAGAATGGTCTCAAGCACACGGTAGGTCTGTCGGGCGTGGTAGACGAACTCGGCTCCGCCCATCAGGACGATGCGGTGTATTCCGGGCAGGAGCGCTCGTACATGCTGGTTACTGGCCAGCACCCGCAACAGGTTCAGGGTGACGTGCGTGCCCAAGCTGTGGGCGACGATTTCGACGCGGCGGTTCGGCTGAACATGGCGAATGGCCGCGAGAATAGCGATCAATCCCCAGGATGCCCCGGTCCCCTGATTATAGGCATCGAGATGATAGGGTTTGGTATCGCTGTTCCAGCCGAAGGCAATGGCGAGCCCTTCGGCGCCAGCATCGTTCTCGGCGAACCCGAAACGGCGCGGCCAGCTGATGGCGTGGGCCTCGGGGTCATCTGCGCCAAAATGGAACAGCCGCCCGTGCGGGTTGTCCGTATCACCGGGTTCGGCCGCCGGGTCATCGAGCGGATTGAAATCGAAACCGTGGACCATGAAGACAACTGGCTTATCGGACGGCACCGAATTCAACGCTGCAGAGACATAATCGATGAGTTCGGTTGGTGGGTGGCCCTGGTCGCCAGGCCGCACAACCTGCAGCAAATCTCCAACCCCCGTGTCCGGAGCAAGCCTGCCATCGGTTTCCGGCGCGTAGAGCTTTTGTTCGATTTGGGAGAAGCGCAACAGAGTCATGGCGGGCCTCCAACATGGAACACGCCATAGTCGTCGAATTTGACCTCAAACACCACAAGCGAGTAGTCGCTACCCCATCAACGCCCGTATATCGTTGGGCAAGGCGAAAGCAGCTAGATGGATCTCGGGATTGTAGTAGCGGGTTGTGATTTCGGCAGCCCTATAGCGGGCTTCGATCTTCTCAAGCGGCGTGGCGCGCAGGCTGACATCGTCGCTGGCCCATCCGAAGGCCATGAAGCCGCCGTGATAGGTCGGCACCGGGGCGAGGTAGAATGTGACGTCGGCGAAGTGGGCGCGCAGGCGTTGGTAGCTTTGCGTGACCTCGTTTCCCTGCACCGCCGGGACGCCGTTCTGGGTCACCAGGATGCCGCCGGGCGTAAGGCATCGCTTGCAGCCGGCATAGAAAGCTTCGGAGAACAGCGCCTCGCCGGGGCCGATGGGGTCAGTCGAATCGACGATGACGACGTCGAACCGGTTCTCGGTCCGGCGGACGAAACTGGAGCCGTCGGCGATGACGATCTCGGCGCGTGCATCGTCGAAGGCGCCGGCGTTGATCTTCGGCAGATACTTGCGGCTGAGGGCGATTACTGTTTCGTCGATATCGACTAACACCGCATGCTCGACGCTATCGTGGCGCAGTGTCTCGCGCAGTGCGCCGCCGTCGCCGCCACCGACGATCAGCACACGCCGAGCCCGCCCATGAGCCAGGATCGGGGTGTGGACCAGCATCTCGTGATAGACGTACTCGTCGCCTTCGGTCGTCTGGATCGCCCCATCGAGGGCGAGAACCCGCCCTAAGCTTGGATTCTCGAACACCATCAAATCGTGGTGCGCGGTTTTTTCATAGTGCAGCACCTTGGAGATGCGCAGGCGCTGGCGCAGATCGGGATCGAGGGTTTCCTCGTACCAGCGGGGCTCGGGCGCACTCGTCTCTATGCCGCGCCGCTCCTCGGTTACCCGAACACGCGCTGGCTGGAACGCCGCCTTGAGCACGGGCACGGCGCCGGCTGGGTCGCAATCCGCGCACATGAACACATCGATCGCGGCGTAGTTTCGCTCGGGCCAGGTGTGTATCGAGATGTGCGATTCTGCGATTATGGCAACGCCGGTAACCCCCGCCCCCTCGCCGAAATGATGCAAATGGATGTCAAGCAGGCTGGCGCCGCACGTTGCCGTTGCCTCGCGCAGCGCTGCCTCAATGGGATCTATTTCACCCAAGTTCGTTGCCCCCCAGAGGTCGATCAACAGGTGTGTGCCGGCAAATTCGACTCCATCCACGAAAGTGAAATAGTTGCTCGTCGCGCGTGCCTTTTCGGGTGCGCACATACCTGCCGTCTGGACGGCGGAAACCGCGTCGCTCACGCTTCTCTCCCGGTTTAGAAACTCTCACCTGAATACCGATTGGCGCGATTTTTAGGGCCTGGAATTTTGCGATGCAAGGTAAAATTCCACACCGATGTCCGCACTCGCCAGCGGTGCTATCATGCCGGCGACGTCAGGTGGCTGACAAGATTAAGAGGTGTCCATGACCAAGCTGCTTCTGCTCGGCGCCGGCAAGATCGGCGGGGCGATCACCGCCCTGCTGGCCGATACCGGCGACTATGCGGTGACCGTCGCCGACAGCGACGAGGCTATGCTCGAGCTCATTCCGGACAACGAAGCGGCGCGCGAAAGCGCTGATCTCTCGGATGCGAAATCGATCCTCGCATTGGCTCAGGAAAAGGACGTCATCGTCAGCGCGCTGCCATTTTATCTCAACGTATCGGTAGCCGAGACAGCACGCGCGGTGGGTGCACATTATTTCGATCTGACCGAGGATGTCGAGACGACAGTTGCGGTCAGAAGCATTGCCGACAACGCGGCCACCGCATTCGTTCCCCAGTGTGGGCTGGCCCCCGGTTTCGTCTCAATCGTCGCAAACGACGTCGCCGGGCGTTTCGAGAGCCTGCGCGACGTCCATATGCGCGTCGGGGCCCTGCCCCAATACCCGGTGAACGCGCTTAAATACAACCTCACCTGGAGCACCGACGGGTTGATCAACGAATACTGCAATCCGTGCGATGCGGTGCATGACGGCGCGCGCGTCCAGGTCATGGCGCTCGAAGGGCTCGAGCATTTCTCGCTCGACGGTGTGCGGTACGAAGCCTTCAACACGTCCGGTGGGTTGGGCACCCTGGGCGACACGTTGGAAGGGAAAGTCGATAGCCTCAATTACAAGACCGTGCGCTATCCCGGGCACCGCGATATGGTCAAGATGCTGGTCCGCGACCTGCGGCTTTCCGAGCGCCGGACGTTATTCCGCGACCTCCTCGACACCGCCATTCCGATGACCAAGCAGGATGTCGTGCTGATCTTCGTCACCGTCGCCGGCGAGCAGGAAGGGCGGCTGACGCAAGAGACCTACGCCAAGAAAATCTATAATTCCGAAATCCACGGCCGCGAATGGAGCGCCATCCAGGTCACTACCGCCTCGGGCATTTGCGCCATGGTCGACCTGCTGATCGCCGGCAAATTGCCGCAGAAAGGCTTCGTGCGCCAGGAACAATGCCATCTTGAAGATTTCCTCGGCAACCGCTTCGGGCGGCACTATGCGTGAATTGGCACGCGTAAACCCAAGCAGTCATAGGAATAATTGATTTTATTTCCGCTCTATCTTCTGTGGACCGCCCGAGACTTGATTCACGGCGTGACTTTGGATTGCGTGCCATATATTTCGGCGCGCGGTTGAATTTGACGAGGGGCGCACCCGCCAGAAGCCAGTTGGTCAATCATGTATGGTTCTGTGTCGTGTCTCAGTTTGAAATCCTGCCGAAGTAACGTCAGGAACGTGCGCTTTCTGACGGTTCAGGTCCGCTTACCCTAAACAGCGGACCAATATCGGGCGGATGTTGATGCCTGCTGGTGACCCGAAGCGGACCCGGCCGCATTACCGGTAGCGCCCAAGCGCCGCTTCGGCGATCCTGTCGAATATACCTGTATCACCAAGGCCTTTGGCGAGGATCAAGGCGCCCTGTAGTGACGCCATATACAAGGCTGCTTCCGTCTCGGGCCCCTCGGATAGGCGGCCATCACCATTGTTTGCGTGAATCGCGAACTGTCGAGAAAGCCAATCAAGATTTTCCTCAAGGAACCGTTTTGCTTCGACAGCCACCAAATCAGGGAGAGAAGACACCTCGGCGCTCAGCATTCCGCAGAGACACATTCTGTTGTCCTGGTCCAGCGCCTCTTTGAACAATGACGCATAGAATGACAGTAAATTATATGTGTCGGTCTCGTCCTCTTTCGCAGAGGCAAGCCGCTCCATAAACCGTTCTCTATAGCTAGCTGCAACGGCCGCCCCAAGATCTGCTTTTGTCGGAAAGTGGTAGTGGATACTGGCGTTTCGAATGCCAACAATCGCGGAAATATCGCGGTAACTAAAACCATTATATCCCAGTTTTTGGATCAGAGTTTGAGCCACGTCTATCAGCTGCGCTTTTATGTCGTCCATTTGATTTGATCCTTTTTCGGTCACAGACTTCGCCGGATACCAAGATTTATTAGAAGCGCCATGCCTTCGGGAAATTCTTGTTGACAAGAAAATCGAATCTATCTACATACGTGTAGGTAGTCAACATACCTAGTAGTAGATAGGCATCCTAAAAAGGACTGAAGCATATGAAAATCTATGAATACAACGCTTTCCCGAACCCTCGCCGAGTCCGAATATTCCTGGCGGAAAAGGGCATCGATGGGATCGAATTCGAGCAGGTAAACGTTCCTGAGGGCGAGCACCGTAAAGCCCCGTTCCTCGCCAAAAATTCCTTCGGCACGGTTCCGACGCTGGAAATGGAGAACGGCACCTGCATCAGCGAGACCGTCGCCATTTGTCGCTACTTTGAGGAACGCCAACCGGAGCCAGCACTCATGGGCGAATCGCCCGAAGAAAAGGCCGAGATCGAGATGTGGCAACGACGTGTCGAACAAACGATGTTCAACTCGATTAGCACATATTTCCATCACGGAACGCCGGGTCTGGGTAAACTGGAGACCTATCAGAATGAAGAGTGGGGCAAGAAGAACAAAGAGATGTTCTTGGACGCCATGGAACGCATGGACGCGCATTTGTCAGATAAAATATTCTTTGTCGGCGAGAAGCCCACGATCGTTGATATTACCGCTCTATGCGCCATAGATTTCGGCGGGTTTGTCGAACTGAGCATTCCCGCCGAACTGAAAAATCTAACCCGCTGGTACGAAGCGATGTCGATCCGTCCTAGCGCGAGCGCATAATCCTCATTTTAGCGCCGGGCCTATGAAAACATCGATCAGGAGTTGCTTAAATGAGAACCAACCTCAACATGGATTTTGATAAACAGGTCGTGATCGACACAACTGCCATCGACTGGGTCGATAGCCCCCTGCCCGGCGTTCAAAGGCGTATGTTGGAGCGTGAAGACGCCGAATCCGGCCGCGCTACATCCATCGTTCGCTACGCCCCGGGAAGTAATTTTTCTCCTCATACCCATACGGGCGGCGAGGAGTTCCTGGTCCTCGACGGCGTGTTCTCCGATGAATCCGGAGACTTCGGTCCCGGCGCGTATATCCGCAATCCGGTGGGCTCAAAACATCAGCCCCGGAGCGAGCCAGGCTGCACAATCTTCGTCAAGCTCTGGCAGATGGACACAGCGGATCAGGATTTTGTCCGCATCGACACCCAGAACGGCGTCTGGTCTCCTGGACTGGTGGAAGGATTGTCCGTCATGCCGCTGCATCAGCACGGCAGCGAAAGCATCGGATTGGTGAAGTGGAAGCCGGGAACGAAATTTCAAAAGCATTCCCATCCGGGCGGCGAGGAAATAATGGTGCTCGACGGTGTATTTGAAGACGAGCACAGCCGTTATCCGAAAGATACCTGGATACGCAACCCGGCTGGCAGCGTCCACACACCATTCAGCACAGAAGGCTGCACCATCTACGTGAAGACCGGACATTTGGACACGGTCTCCGTTGGTCCAAACTACGGAATGTTAGAGAGAGGCTGACCCAATTGGATCGGTGGAATCTAACTCGCTAAAACCTCCAATCGGCAAACGCCCGTCTGCAAAGTATTATTATACTTATTGGCAAGGTCCTCCTCGGTGACCAAGCAGGATGTCGTGCTGATATTCGTCACCGTCGCCGGCGAGCACAAAGAACAGCTGAGGTAGGAGACCAATGCCAGGAAATTCTATAATTCCGAATTCCACCGCCGCGAATGGAGCGCTATCCAGGTCACCGCCGCGTCGGGCATTTGCGCGATAGTCGATCTGCTGATCGCCGGCAAGCTGCCCCAACAGTGGATTTCTGCGACAGTAAAATTGCAAACTTGAGTATTTCCTGGGCTCCCGTTTTGACCAGCCCTATGTGTGAATTGGTGAAGCGGAATCGGCGCGTTCTTACTTTACCAGCCTAAACGCGCTGGCGCGCGCCTGGGCCGAGGCAATCTGGGTCGGAGTCATGGATTTTTCGAGTTGGTCGCGGCGCTGGGCAGCCCAGATCTTTCCCTGACCCGCAGCCAGGCTGAGCCACATATGACCAGCGATCAAGTCGCGCTTGACCCCGCGCCCGCGTGCATAGGCATCACCGAGATTGAGTTGGGCCGAGGCGTGGCCACGGCGCGCTGCTTTCTCGTACCACTGGGCCGCGCTCGCATAATTCTGACGCACGCCGAAGCCGCTGGCGTGGAGCCCGGCAAGGCCGACCATGGCATCGATATCGCCCTTGCCAGCGGCCGTGCGCCATTCTTCGAGCGCACGCGCGTAATCGCCAGCATCGTAAGCTTGTAGACCACCGGCAAAATCGGCGGCGGCCGGAAGGCTCAGGGCGAGGAGAGCGACGGTGACAATCGCTGGCCACCGCGCCCATTTGCCGGAACGCAGGCATGCGGTGCTGAGAGAAAGTTCTGGATTCATCCGCAGCGCTCCCGAAGACCAAGCCGGGACCAGCCGGCCGAACGGCTTCTAGGATATACTACGACCTGTTTGACCTATCGGAGCCCATACATCACTTGGAATTGATCGGCTACCCTCAGAATTGCTCTTCCGCCAAGGCCATTACCGCCTCACCGCCCTGGGTGATCATTTTCTTTAGCGAAGAGGAGCGGCTGAGCACCTGATCGGCGTAGAATCGCACGGTCTTGAGCTTGGCTTCGCCAAACCCGGCATCGCCGTTCGAACCGGTCTTGCCGGCAGCGAGCGCCGCCTTCGCAAGCAACCAACCAGAAGTGACGTTGCCCCACAGGGTCAAATAGTGGTGGGCGCCCGCGGCTGCGAGGGTGGGGTTCTTGGGGAAGGTAGCCACCATCCAGTCGGTGGCTTCGCCGAGACAGACGAGCCCGTCGGCCAATGCTTCGCGCACTGCCACGATATCTTCGCCCTCGCCGGCACCGAGTTCGTTGTCGAGCGCGCCCATCGTAGCGATGAAGGCTTTCGCCGTCTCGCCGCCGTCGCGCACCACCTTTCGGCCGAGCAGGTCGTTGGCCTGGATGCCGTTGGTACCCTCGTAGATCGGATGGATGCGAGCATCGCGCCAGTGCTGGGCGGCGCCGGTCTCCTCGATGAATCCCATGCCGCCGTGGATCTGGATGCCGGTGTTGCAGACATCGAGCCCGGTATCGGTGCACCAAGCCTTGCAGATCGGCGTCAACAGGTCGATCAGCGCTTGCTGGCGCTTGCGCTCGGCCTCGTCGGGATGCTGCTTTGCCTTGTCGAGGGTCGCGGCGGCAAAGTAGCTGAGCCCGCGCATCGCCTCGACCGAGGCCTTCATGCTCATCAACATGCGGCGCACATCCGGGTGGTGGATGATGCTGAGCATACCCTTAAGCTTGCCGGCGATATCGCCGCCCTGGACGCGCTCCATCGCGAAGTCGCGGGCCTGTTGATAGGCGCGGACCGCCGTCCCCAGCCCCAGCATGCCGACATTGAGGCGGGCATTGTTCATCATCGTGAACATGCAGGCCATACCGCGATTCTCTTCGCCGATCAGGTAGCCGACCGCGCCGCCATTGTCGCCGTAGCTCATGATCGCCGTGGGGCTGGCATGTATGCCGAGCTTGTGTTCGAGGGAGACCACTCGCAGATCGTTGGGCTCGCCCAGCGTGCCATCACGATTGACCAGAATCTTCGGCACTATAAACAGCGATATGCCGCGCGTACCCTCGGGCGCTCCAGGCAGGCGGGCGAGAACGAGGTGAATGACGTTGCCGCCGTAATCGTGGTCGCCAAAAGTGATGAAAATCTTCTGGCCGGTGATCAGATAGTGATCGCCCTCGATCACCGCCTTGGTCCGCAAGGCACCGACATCCGAGCCCGCCTGGGGTTCGGTCAGGTTCATGGTGCCGGTCCATTCGCCCGAGACCAGTTTCTCGATGTAAAGATCTTGTAGTTCCTTGGTGCCGTGGTGATTGAGCACCTCAACCGCGCCTTGGGTCAGCATTGGACACAGCGACCAGGCGGTGTTCGCAGCATCCCACATTTCGGTCACCGCCATGCCGACAATGTGCGGGAAACCCATGCCGCCCCAATCGGTAGAGAACATCATGCCGGGCCAGCCGCCCTCGACGAACTGTCGGTAGGCTTCCTTGAAGCCGGCCGGCGTCTTGACCGTATCGCCTTCGAGCTTCGAGCCCTCTTGGTCACCGCCGTGGTTGAGCGGGCCCAACACGCCGCTGGCAAATTTGCCGGCCTCTTCGAGCACCGCATCGACGATGTCGGGGGTGACTTCCTCGAAGCCCGGCATCGAGGTGACGCTGTCCAGGCCGGCGACCTCGCGCATGGTGAATTTGATGTCTTCAATGGGTGCTGTGTAGTCGCTCATTTTGCCCAGCTTAGGTAGTTTTCCAGAGGTAGGTTTCCGCGAAACTAACGCATCGCGCGCCCGGAGTCCCACGATCCGCCTCTATGTCAGGCAGATCATCAAACGTAGTATGAAGTGCCGACGCTGATCGCCAGGATACGGCTGATCTGGGCTAACGGGCGACCCGATTGCTTGCGCCAGGTATCGAATGCCTCCTGGGCCTTGGCGAGATCGCGTTTCGAGGTCACCGCCTTATCGACCACCCCCTCGCGAATCAACGCGGCAACAACGTCGCGGCTCATGATCGGGGTGTCGACACCGACCCGGCGCAGGAATACTTGCCCGGTCATGCTGCCGAGGCGCGCGCCGCGGCTCTTGAGCAAAGCCCACAGCCCGGTGAAATCGCCCTCGGGCCAGCCGGCGAAGAAAGCGCCGACGCTGCCATGTTCCGCTGCGAGGCTATTCACGAAGGCGGCGTTGTCGCGGGTCGCCTTGATCTTCTGGCCGTTGCGGACGATCTCGCTGTTCTGCAGGAAGGCCTCTAGATCTTCGTCCGACAGGGCAGTGATACGGCCTGGCGCGAAGCCGAAGAAGGCCTTCTCGAAACCCTCCCATTTGGCCTCGACGACTTTCCAGGCGAAGCCGGCCTGGAAGACGCATTTGGACATCTCAGCGAGGTATCGCTCGTCGGGTAAAGCCTTGAGCGCCGCCGCCGTGCTGGTTTCCGGCAGCAGCGCCTCGAGCGCCGGCGTGCCACCCTTTCGGTCTGCGGCTAGCTCGAAAATATTGTCAAACGATCTCACGGCAGAGCCCTTGGTTTGCTGGCGCCAGGCGGCTCATACCACCTTTCCCGGATTCATGATGCCCTTGGGGTCGAGAGTAGATTTCAGCGTGCGCATCAGGTCGAGCTCGATCTTGGACTTGTACTGTCGGATCTCTTCGCGCTTGAGCTGGCCAAGACCGTGTTCGGCGCTGATTGACCCGCCGAACGCATCGGCGATGCCATGGACAAGTTGATTCATACTCGCCCATTGGCCTAAATATTTATCGGCATCCATACCCTTGGGCTGGGTCAGATTGTAGTGGATGTTGCCATCGCCGAGATGACCGAAAGCGCAGACCCGGATCCCCGGCATGGCTGCTTCAACGAGTTCATCGGCGCGGGCCAGGAATTCCGGGACCTTGGAGACCGGCACTGCTATATCGTGTTTAATCGAAGCGCCCTCATAAGCCTGCGCCTCGACCACCGCCTCGCGTAAGCGCCACAGCGCTTTGATCTGCGACTGGCTGCTGGCGAGTACAGCGTCGCCGATAAAATGCCGGTCAAGGGCATCGGCGAACACGCTCTCCACCGCCTCGCGCATGGGCCCCGGCTCCTGGCCAGAGGCAAGCTCGACCAACACATACCAAGGGTAGTTCCCCGCAACAGGGCTGCGCACGCCCTCGATATGTTCGATCGCGAGACCGACGGCAAACTCCGAGATCAGCTCGAACGCCACGACAGCATCGCCGACGCCAGCGCGAAGTAATGCCAAGAGCTCGACAGCAGCGGCCGGTTCGGGCACACCAACCAGCGCCGTGACCACGTCACGCGGAAGCGGGAACAGCCGCAGGACCGCCGCCGTAATTACCCCAAGCGTCCCCTCGGCACCGATGAAGAGCTGCTTTAAATCGTAACCAGTATTGTCTTTTTGCAAGGCACGTAGGCCGTCCCAAATATCCCCCGACGGCAGGACCACCTCGAGGCCGAGTGCCAACGCGCGCGCGTTGCCATAGCGCATGACTGCTGTGCCGCCGGCGTTGGTCGAGTGGTTGCCGCCAATCTGGCAGCTCCCCTCTGCGCCGAGGGACAGAGGGAAGAGCCGGTTTGCCTCCTCCGCCGCCGCCTGAACGTTGGCCAGTACGCAGCCGGCCTCGACGGTTATCGTATCGTTCGATGCATCGAGGCTCCTGATCCGGTCGAGACGCGAGAGGCTGAGGACAATGGCCGCACCGCTATCGTCGGGCACCGCAGCGCCGACGAGGCTTGTGTTGCCGCCCTGGGGGACGACGGGTATGTGGTACTCGTTGCAGATCGCGATGACTGCCGAGACCTGTTTTGTCGTAGCCGGCCGAGCGATCAGCGCTGCCTTGCCATGATAGAGTCCGCGCGGCTCGACAAGATGCGGTGCCATGTCCTCGGGCGCATCGGTCCAGCCGTTCTTACCAAGAGCTGCCTTTATGCGGTCGAGGGCGGCCTGGCTCGGCGCTGAGAGCTTCGTGCTCATGGCCGAGGAGGTAGCGTGGACAGCCGCGGTCGGCAAGCCCACGTCATGGCTTGGCTCCCGCCGCCCGCCGCAACCGGTCGTTGATGGCGCGGCCGAGGCCTTCTTCGGGAACCTCCATTGCGGCGATGCCGGTGAACTCGGAAATGTCGAGCTGGTGCAGCATGGCGAAGAAGTTGCCAGCGGCCTCGCGCAGATCGCCCGACGGGCTGAGGTTGAGAGAAAAAGCGAAGCCGTCCGGCGCGTCGGGGCCAAAGGCGAGCAGAACTTCGCCCACCCGCGGATTTTCGGCGCCGAGGCGCAACGGCAGGCTCGGCGCATAATGATATTGCAAGAGGCCGGGGGAGCGCCGGGGGTCGGACCCCGTAGCCATATCGCCCTCCGTTTGGGCCAGCGGACCGACGACCGCTTCGATAGACTCGACGGGTACCGCGCCGGGGCGCAGCAGGACCGGCACATCACCCGATAGGTCAAGGACGCTCGATTCGATGCCGACCGGGCAGCGACCGCCATCGAGGACCAGATCGACAGTCTCACCCAGCGATGCCCTCACGTGCCTGGCCTCGGTCGGACTGATGGCGCCGGAGCGGTTGGCGCTGGGGGCAACGATCGGGCGTCCAGCGGCGCACAGCAAGGCATGGGCAAGTGTGTGGCCAGGCACGCGCAGGGCCAGCGTATCAAGCCCGGCACTGGCGAGACGCGAGACCTTGCATCCCCCGGCGCGCGGCAGCACCAGCGTCAGCGGCCCCGGCCAGAATTCTCGCGCACACGCCTCGGCCCGCCCATCGAAACGCACTAGCTCGCTGACCTCGGCGATCCCTGGCACGTGCACGATCAAGGGGTTGAATTCGGGCCGCCGTTTAGCTGCGAAGACCGAAGTGACGGCGCGGTCATCGTTAGCATCGGCACCGAGCCCGTAGACCGTCTCGGTGGGAAATGCAACGAGCTCGCCCGCGCGCAATCGCGCCGCGCCGTCGAGGATCGCTTCGGCGCTTGCGGAGGCGATTTTGCTGCGTCCGGCGGTATGAATATTCTTCATGAGCGCGCCGCTATTGCGTTCAGGAATCGCGACCCGAAGCCGTGAAGTGGGGGTTGCGGAGACCAGGCTTGCCGTATTTCAGAGCCGCCCCGTCGACGGTGCGGACATGGCCGCCGGCGGCTCGCAGCACGGCATCGGCTGCTGCGGTGTCCCACTCCATCGTCGGCCCGAGACGAGGATAGAGATCGGCCTTGCCCTCGGCAATCAGGCAGAATTTCAGCGAACTGCCGGCTACGAGAATTTCCGCGACACGCATACCGGCGAGAAACGTTTTGAGCTCGTCCTTATCCGCGTGCGAGCGGCTCGCCACCACCGACAGGCCGCCGGCGGGAACTTGCCGGGCTTCGATCAGGCGAGGTGGTATACCGGCTTCGCTGAGACTGGCTGTGCCGGGCGTCCGCCCTGTGTAAAGTTGCTCCTGGACCGGTAGATAGACGACCCCGATCACCGGCGCGCCGGCATCGATGAGCGCGATGTTGACGGTGAACTCGTCGCGCCCATGGATGAATTCGCGGGTGCCGTCGAGAGGGTCGACGAGCCAAAACCGGGTGCCTATCGCGGTCGGTGCAACACCGTCGGCGACCTCCTCCTCGGTGATCACCGGGATATCTGGTGTGAGCTTACGCAGGCCCGCGGCGATGATTGCATCAGCGGCGCGGTCGGCTTCGGTGACCGGGCTGTGATCGTCCTTGCGGTCGACGACAATTTCCCGGCGAAAGTAGCGCAGGATTGCCGCGCCGGCCTCGCGGGCGAGGTCAGTCAGAATATCGAGCTCGATAGTGGGGATCGGCACGGATGGTTTCACGGACGGTGTCTTAATGGGAAGCTCGCAATCGCGCGGGACTATAGGCATGGACCTAGCGGTGAGCCAACTATTTCCCGGCCTCCGATAGGGCTGAGACCGGTTTCTAATGCTGTCGCCATTTCACCGCCGCGTGACGGGAGTTCAGAAGGTTTATGGATCGAGTTCTCTGGAGTACACCAATTTTATCAAATAGTTAGCGAAAACTCTAAGGTTCAGAAATTCAGAAAAGGTAACGCTGTAGGTAACAACGACACTCGGAAGCGGTGCCCTTGACCGAACGGGTCTTGACCATCGGCAGGGTGAGAAACAACGAGTGCATGTCCAGTGCCCCGACCGGAACGCTAACTCAAAAATCGATGTCGGACTACTTTACGCTGCCGCATCCGCTCAGTTGAGCACGCGGCCTTGCCCCCCCCCCATTGGGCGAACCCCCTGGGGCCTTGCCTCTGATAGGGGTCCCAGCCCCGCATGCCTGAAACAAAATGCAGGTCGATTTGGGCCATTTTATTATTACCGAATTTTCGAGGGTCCGTGCCCGGACCAACCTCGGCGCACGTCGGTGACTGTTACTACAAATCCCCGACA
>JAPULJ010000522.1 GCA_027295145.1 Alphaproteobacteria bacterium
CCGCGATCTCGTCGGCCTCGAGGCCGCCATCGAAACGACTGACGGCGACGGCAAAACCGGAATTGCGCCCCGAGGTGCCCTGGCCGACCAAACGCGCTTCCAGCAGCATGATTTCCCGATTGGGATGCAGCTCGCCCAGACGGCGGGCGCTGGCCAGACCGGTCACCCCGGCCCCGATCACCGCCCAGGCGACCCTGTGAGCTCCGCTTAAAGGCGGGCTCGCCCGCCGTGCCGGCAGGAGTTCCGCCCAGCCATGTCGATCGGTCGGAAAATCACCGCTGCCCAATGTCATGGATTCATACCAAGGATCCGCCGACACGCCCCGGATAACCTGCAAATTCATGGCGATGGTACCCAAATTGCTCCGCCGTTGGAAAAGGTTCCCTCCGCAGCCGTCCGATAGCCCGATTTTGGCGCGTTGGTGGTGACGCGAAAGTCCATAACCCTGCTGCCGACAGCGCCAGGTCGAAGGGCTCCCGGGTCCGTTCCGGGCGACTTCAAGGGGGTTTTCTGGTACCGGCCCATCTCTTGGTCCCTGGGCACAACCCGCTCCGGCGCACCCCCCCTCACGCAAAGGCGTCGGGCATGGAGGCTTGCCCCATCACGTGCCTGGATTAATTAAGGTGTAATTCCTATATTTGTGATGGTGGAGCGTTCTTAAGGTCTTGAGATCACCGCGGAGGCCACTGCAAATGGATGACACGGACATTGCAAGCCGAAGGTGCACCTTTTGTGAGGAGCTGGCCTCTGACACGAGAAAGGTCTTCGCCGCGCCGCAGGCAAACATTTGCAGCCAATGCGTCGGCGTTGGCACGGAAAGCGTGGTCGGCAGCACCACCAGTCACAAGCACGTAAGCCCCGCACCGACTGCTAAGGATTCCTTGAAGTGTATCTTCTGCGATACGCCAAAAACGGCGTGGCAAGTCTTTTCCAAAGACAAGCTGAGCATCTGCGGGCCCTGTCTTGCCCGATGTGTCGAAGTGCTCATTGGTGATCGACCAACCCCGGACAAGCGCGCCAAGCCGTCGGAGACCAAGGCAGTAAACAAATATGTTCATGAACTATTGCGAGATCATTTTTCGGATTTCCAACCGGACGAGATCGTCACATCGGTCCGGACTTACCCGCTCTGGATGCGCCCGGACCTCCAGACGGCGATCGATCGGATATTTCAGGTCGATCGCCAGCCCATAAAGACCTTGGGCCTCCACAAAAAGCACGGTTACGATGCCCTTGAGTTTCCAGACCTATGGGAGGCAGGGCGGAATGCCGTTTTGATTGGACCGCTTCAAAACATTGAAATCGACCTGGGAGAACACACACCAACCAAATGTCTCAAGAACGCGCTCTGGCTGCTCGAAGAGGCAGGTCTTCCGCACGCGGTCGTATTGTCCGAAGGCGGCCAGTTTTCTCAAAAAAAGGTGATGCAAATTGAAATTGCCGTACCGGCAGGCGGGCCTGGGCAGGCACTCGCCGAGCAGTACTTCTCGGCGCTAGACGAGGAGTTAGCCAACGCACGATCCTATCGGGGAAAAATTCTCTCTCTGGAAACGTCCGAATACTATCCCGGAACATCAGAGGGTATCTTGGTACACAAACTGCACCAAGTCGGCCGTGATGATATCGTTTTACCACAGGCAACCCTCGAATTGCTCGAACGCAACGTTTTCGGGTTCCTGGGACAGCGCGCCCAACTCGCCAAACTGAACTTTCCGGTCAAGAAAGGGATACTGTTCTACGGACTTCCTGGGACCGGAAAGACACATTGTATCCACTACCTTGCCTCGCGACTCAAAGATCACACGACTCTTCTTATCACTGCGGAGCAAATCAAGCTGTTTCCAGAATACATGTCGCTTGCCCGCCTGTTACAGCCCTCGATCATAGTGCTGGAGGACGCAGATCTAATCGCCCGAGCGCGCGAATCCCACAGTAGCCCCGGGACGGAAGTTCTGCTCCATCGGCTACTAAACGAAATGGATGGCCTAAAAGAAGACGCCGAGATTCTATTCATCCTAACGACCAACCGGCCGGAAACCCTGGAAGAGGCCCTCGTGTCGCGGCCGGGCCGGATTGACCAAGCAATCGAATTTCCTCTTCCGGACGACGAGGGCAGACAGAAGCTGGTCCAGCTTTACGCCGGCGGACTGGAGATACCAGTAACCGTAATGCAGACTATCGTGAAGCGAACCGAAGGCGTGAGCGCCGCGTTCATCAAGGAGTTGATGCGGCGCTCAGCGCAGCTCTGCATTTCTGGGCAACAAGACTCGAAGCTCAATCTGGATCATGTCGAAATGGCTCTGGAGGAAATACTCGTAACCGGCGGACGGCTGAACAGTACCCTTTTGGGTGTTGGCACCAACGTGAGTCCCTAACTGCGGGGGAAGCATCAGGGTAGCTCTACTGCCCCTCCCTCACGCAAACGCGTCCGGCATGGAGGCCTTCTTCTTGGCGATGAACTCGGTCAGCGCCTGGTCGATGGCCGGGTCGAGGGGCGGGGCTTGGTCGTCGGCCAGCATCGTCTTCCACAGCGCGCTCGCCCGTTGGGCGGGGTCGGGGGCGCCCTCGGCCTGCCACTGCTCGAAGGAGTCGTTGTCGGCCACGGTCGAGCGCTAGAAGGCGGTCTCGAAGTTGGCCTGGGTGTGGGCGCAGCCGAGGAAGGGCTGGCCCGGGCCGCCCCAAGGACCTTCGGTATTATTCCGCGGGTTTCACCGCATCGAGAAACCGAAGATAATGCGCCGG
>JAPULJ010000523.1 GCA_027295145.1 Alphaproteobacteria bacterium
AAACCTACAATGTCGGCAAGGCGATCGAGCAGGCATGTCGCAAGACCGACCGGCGCGCGGTGCTCGTAGCCAGTTCTGCGCTGGCCCACCATCTTGTGCGTGGGCCCGCCGAATGGCCGACCGAGGAACGCCAGGCCGCCGACCAAGTATTCATCGACCTGCTGCTGGAGGGTAAGATCGCGGCGGCCTGGAAGGGGTTCGAGGATTATGCGCGCCTAGTCGTCGCCGAGATGGGCGGCCGCGCGCTGGCGATTCTCCTGGGTGGGCTCGCGGCGAGCCAGGGCAAGCGGTTTGAAACCGCTCAGTTTGGCCCCTACGCGCAATCTTCCGGTAGCGGCAATGCCAACATTTCGATCAAGGTCGCGGCATAGTGGGCTGCCCGCCTAACGCATGGGCGACATGTACACTGTTGGTAGCATAATATTGCAATTTGTGAGCCCATTAGGGCTTAACATGTCTTTACCCGGCAGCCGGAATGATCGGTAGCACCCATGAGTGATACGCGGCGCCAGCGCCTGCGGCGGTTTTTGTTTGCACTAGGGCCATTTGCGCTCCTGGTGGCGGGCGGCATCTACTATGCTGGTGCCGGGCGCTACATCGAGACCGAGAACGCCTACGTCAAGCTCGATATATTGGCAGTCAGCGCCAATGTTGCCGGCCGCGTGATCGAGGTCGCGGGCGAAAACAACTTGGCAGTCTCAAAGGGTGCGGTGCTGTTCAGGATCGATCCTGAGCCGTTCCGTATCGCGCTGGCAAATGCCGTCGCCGAGCTTGGCATCGTCCGTAATCAGATCATGGCGCTGGTCGCTACCTACCGTCAGGCGAGCGTCGAACTTCTCGAAGCGCGCGAACGTACGACCTATTTTGGACGCGAATTCGCGCGCCAGAAACAGCTTAAGGCGCGCGGTGTTGCCACCGCCACACGGTTCGATAAGGCTCAGCTCGACGTGGCGCTGGCCCGGCGCCGCGAGCGTTCCCTGCAGGAGAAGATCAATATCGTCCTCGAGGAACTAGGCGGCGATCCGAGCCGCCGACCCGAGCTTCATCCGCTCTATCTGAAAGCCATGGCCAAGCGCGACCAAGCAGCGCTGGACTTGCGCAACACTCTCGTCCGCGCGCCTTTCGATGGCACGCTCAGCAATATGCGTTTGCAGGTCGGGCGCTACGTTAAGTCCGGTGAGAGGTTGTTCAGCCTCATAAAAACGGGCCGCGTATGGATCGAAGCCAACCTCAAGGAAACCCAGCTGACCGGCTTGCGTGTCGGCCAACCAGCGACGATCGTCGTCGATTCTTACCCCGATATCGTCTGGCAGGCTAGGGTCGAGAGCATCGCCCGCGCCACCGGCTCGGAATTCGCCCTGCTGCCGCCGCAGAACGCCAGCGGTAACTGGGTCAAGGTGGTACGACGGCTATCGGTACGTCTCAAGCTCGACCGGCGTCCGGGCCGCCCGACATTGCGCTCGGGCATGTCGGTCTTTGCGCGCATTGATACCGGGCGCGAGAACTGGCTGGGGCGCATGACCGGCTCGCTGTTCGGCAAAGACCGAGCAAAGCAGGCGGCGGCGAGAGAAGAGGGTGCGGGCCCGCGCTCGGTGAAATGACGGCGGCCGCGCCGGCCGCGCGTTTCGGGCCTCGGACCTTGCGGATCGTGGTCATGACCGCTTCGATTCTGGCCACCGGCATGACCGCGCTGGACATGACCATCGGCGCGGTGGCGCTGCCTTATATTCGGGGCTCGCTGTCGGCGACCCAGGATCAGATCGGCTGGGTGCTGACTTCCTACATCGTCGCCACCGCCATTGTCATGCCGGCGAGCGGCTGGCTGGCCACCCGTTTCGGGCGCAAGCGGGTCTACATCACGGCGATGATCGGCTTCACGCTCGCCTCGGTGCTCTGTGGGCTTGCCGCCTCGCTCAGCCAGGAGGTCGCCTTTCGAGCGCTGCAAGGGGCCTTCGGCGGCCCCTTGGTGCCGCTCTCCCAGACCATTGTTCTCGACACCTACCCGCGAAAGGAGCATGGCAAAGCGATCTCCATTTGGGGATTTGGCGTAGTCCTGGGCCCCGTACTCGGCCCCACCCTCGGCGGCTATCTGACCGAAGCCTACGGGTGGCCGTGGATCTTCTATATCAACGTGCCGATCGGCATTGTCGCCATCTCGTGCGCCTTGGTCGGCCTGCCGGCGAGTGCGCCGCGCAAGTCAGCGCGGCTCGACCGGTTCGGGTTCCTCGCACTGGCCATCGCCATCGCCGCCGTCCAGACCATGCTCGACCGCGGCGAACGCCAGGACTGGTTCGCCTCGAACGAGATACTCATCGAAGCGGCGATCGCCGGGCTCGCCCTCTATATGCTGATCGTGCATACGGCGACGGCGCGGCGGAGCTTTATCAACACCGAAATGTTCGCTGACCGGAACTTCGCGATCGGCATATTCCTGATCTTCGCTTTCGGCTTCATCCTGTTGCCGCCCTTTGTCCTAATACCCGCTTTCCTGCAGGATTTGCGGGGGATTCCGATCTCCACGGTCGGCATCCTGCTGTCGCCGCGCAGTCTTGGCGTAATGTTCGGCATGGTCTTGGCAGGACGCTTACTCAACCATGTTGAACCTCGGGCGCTGATGGTTATTGGATTGCTGCTGGTCGCCTGGGGCGCCTGGGACATGGCCGGCTGGACTGCATCGGTTGGCAACGAGGCGGTGGTTGTAAACGGCGTCATCTCGGGGTTCGGCATGGGATTACTGTACTCGCCCCTGTTCACCCTTTCTTTTGCCACTCTAAGAACTGCGCTGCGGGTCGAAGCTACCGGCCTGTTCCAGCTCATGCGCAATGTCGGCAGCAGCGTCAGCGTCGCCGTCTTCCTGACCCTGTTTGTGCGCAATACGACAATCGGACGGGCATCGATCGTCGAGCACGTCACACCGTTTAACCCAGCTTTCGGCATGTCGAACCTGGGGGGCTTGTGGAACTTGCAGACTCAAACCGGCCTCGCGGCGATCGATCTCGAGGTCACCCGCCAGGCCCAGATGATCGCCTACGTGAACGATTTCTACCTCTTGGGTATTATCGCGCTGGCGATGATCCCCTTGGCCTTGCTGTTGCGCAGGCGGGAAGAATTGGCGGAGTAATCGATCGCCGCCAACTAATGATTTTGTATGGGTACCCGGCTGCATGGTCAGGCACCTTCGTTGCGGGCCGCGAAGGTGATCGCCAGCACCGCGCCGGCATCCTCGATATGCGCTGCCGTGATCCGTTCGGCTTCGGAAGATTCGCCGCGCCGGTAGGCTTCGAGAATCGCTCGGTGCTCGCCTTGCGACTTGCCGAGATAGTCGGTGACTTCGAGAACCAGCCGCAAGTAACGGTCAACCTGCCGCCACAGGGTCTCGATCGTGGCCAACAGGCGGGGCCGGCCGCAGGCGGCGTAGAGGTGCCGGTGGAACTGCCAGTTCATCTCCGACCAGTCCGAGATCCGGTCCGAGTTGTCCGCCGCCACTAACGAGCGTGAGGCGAGATCGAGCGCCGAAACACCGATGACTGGAACAGAGCGCCGGACAGCCAGACATTCGAGGGCGACTCTCATCTCCGTTAGCTCGCGGGCATCCTCGGCGCTCATCCGGCTGACGAAGGCGCCGCGGCGCGGCACAATTGTCACCAGACCGTCCGCCGCCAGCCGGGCAAACGCCTCGCGCACAGGGATATGGCTAACCTTGAAACGGATGGCGATCCAGTCCTGCCGCAGGCTGCTCCCGGCGACCAGCAAGCCCGCGAGAATGTCCTCCCGAAGTCTGCCGACGATGCTGTCCACGACGCCACCCAAGAGCGCGCCTGTTCCTGCTTTTGGCATATCTGCTCGAATTGGTTCGGCTGTGCGTTGCATTTTTCGCCCTTTCGTCACCGAAGGGTATTAGATTATATATAATATATTAAATTTGAGATGAGAGCAAATGACGAAGGAGCGGCTGGCGGGGATGCATGGGATTGGCGTCGATCGGATGGGCGCCGCCGCTGACGAGCAGACGAACGATCTGACCGGCGTGAGGCCCGTCGAAGCAGCGGCAAACGAAATTAAAGCGGGAATACTGCGTCTGGAGAACTTCGACACCGATTTGCGATCACCCCCTGCCGCGATTGCCGAAACCAAACGCGCAGTAGAGGATGACGCCGCGAACTCCTACTTGCCGTTCATCGGCCAGGACAAGTTGCGCCAGGCGGTCGCCAGGCATGTCGGCGTGCAGAGCGGGCTGGAGATCGATTGGCGCCGTCAGGTCGTGATCACGGCCGGCGGGCTCAACGGCGTGCTGGTGGCGCTTCTCGCATTGACCCAACCGGGGGACGAGGTGGTGATGACCGATCCGACTTATATCGGCATGATCAATCGCGTCTGTCTTGCCGGAGCAGTGCCCCGGCTCGTGGCATTCGCCGCCGAGAGCGGGGCCTGGCGGCTCGATTTTGAAGCGCTGCGGCGTTCAATCAACCCCAAGACCCGCACGATCTTCATCATGAGCCCCTCGATGCCGTCAGGAGCTGTCCTGAACCAAGCCGAGTGGTCGGCAATCGCCGAGCTTTGCGCGGATGCTTGTCTGCTGTTGCTCTACAACGCTGCGATGGAGCGCATTGTCTATGACGGCCGGTCCGGTTTCCATCCGGCTTCGATCCCCGCGTTTGCCGGGCGTACGGTAACGATAGGATCGGTCTCAAAGGAGCACTGCATGATCGGCTGGAGGGTCGGCTGGGTTGTGGCGGCGCCGGCACTGATCGACCGCATCGCCTTGGTACAGATTTCGGACGTTGTGGTACCGGTCGGTATCGCCCAAGGCGCCGCCACAGTTGCACTCGAGGAGGGGAGCGACGCCGTGATCCGGGCGGTCGCCGAATGGCAACGCCGTCGTGATATGGTCGTGAAGGAACTGGACGGCCTCCCGGTTATCGCACCGGCGGGAGGCTGGTCGATGCTGCTCGATACGGGCGCTCTCGGCCATGGCGGCGAAAAGGCTTCTGCGCTTTTACTAGAAAAGGCCCGCATCGCGGCTACGCCCATGGTCAATTGGGGAGAGGTCAACGGGCGGCAATTCGTGCGGTTCGTGTTCAGCAACGAGCCGGTCGGGCGCTTGCGAGGGATGGGCGCCAAGGTGCGACATGCGCTTGGCTGTGCCTAGCCGGCTTGACGATCATGAATGAAATTAATGTATGAGCTGAATTTCCCGAGACCGGGTTTCAGCACAACCAATCAGCAGGGTCTTGGAGCCGAGCGCGAGGGCGTCAGGCCGCCGATTGCCTGGCCGGGTTTAATTTGGTCGAGCCCTTGATCCCCACCGTCTGCACCAGGGCCTCGGCAATCAGTTGGGCCGCTGCGCGCTCATCCTTGATCGCTTCGCCGATCGCTTCGCCGTGTAGGCGCAGGATCGAAAAGTGCCGTGCCGTCGGCTGCTCCAAGGCGTAAATGGACTTAACGACTAAGCGCATCGACTCGCTGATAGGCACAAGGACTTCGACATTTCCAAAGGTGATTTTCTCGTTAATTGCGTCGGTCTTCTCAGCCATATCGCGATAGTTCCAAGACGGTATTTTGCCGATTTCATTGACGGCGAACTCGCCCTCGAGTCTTTCGCACTCTTCGCAAATTTCCCTGGCAAATCGAAATATCCGATGCATGTTGACCAGGCGCTCTATGGTGTCCAGTGCTACGGTGTCGGCGATCGCTTCCTTGTCGCCGGTGGTTTTGTACCGCAGTGAGTTCGGTACCAAGATCGATTCCAGGTCGCCCTCGAACCGTTGCTTCTCGCCGCGCCGATCAGGACCAATATAGCTGGTCGTTACCAAAAATTTCTTTCGGTTGCGGATGAGATTCATCGTCCGCTCGGAGAGGATATTCGGCGAGATCGGCTTGGCGATCAGATCGTCGAGCCCGGTCTGCAGCAAACGTGAAATCATTGCCTTTTCGGGATTCCCGGTCATACCGATGATCACGATGAAGGGGTTGGTGCCGAACACGCCCTCGCGGATGTCGCGAATGAACGCGCAGATATTGTCGGGTTCGTGATCAAGATCGATGATCAGAAGATCTGTCGGTTGGAGCCTAATCGTGGCCACGATTTCTCTGGCGTTGCGGGCTTCGTTTATCGAGCGAAATCCGATAGTCAACAATATGCTGCGCATCAAGCTCCGCATGCGCACGTTGGGATCGTACAGCGCGACTTCCACTTCCGCGTAAGTAATTTCTTTGTGCTGATCGCTGCTGAACATCCAGACAGGCCCAGGATTTGCTTTGTGATTAACAATTAATTCGCGCTTGAAAATCGCCTTCTTTTGATGTTGAGGCTAGGCAAGTGAAATGAAAACCTGATTAACAATTGCTAAAATGTTTGCAATTGGCACGGCAAATGCGCTCGCAATAAATTTTTCTAAGTCAAGATACTGATATCGTTGGGAATAATGGCTGGTATCGCTGTGGTTGAACCAGCGAACACCGACTTGTGAAGACGGTGCTCTCCGGCTGATCTACGCGACCCGATATAGCCGGCGACGATATCGCGCGGCCAAACGGATTACAATAATCGCCTTGGTTCAATTATTGAACGTTGGGGTACCCGCTCGGTATTCCCTAAGGCGCCCGGTGATGGACGTGGAGCCAAGCGCGGGAGTTGTCAGGCCGCCGATTGTTTGGCCGGACTAGCCTTGCACGAGCGCTTGATCTCCATCGTCTGCAATAGGGCATTGGCGATCAGGTGGGCCGCCGCGCGCTCGTCCTTGATCGCCTCGCTGATAGCTTCGCCGTGCAGGCGCAAGATCGAGAAGTGCTGCGCCGTTGTTTGATCCGCGGCATCCATGGACTCGATGACCGCCTGCATCGACTCGCTGATTTGCACAAGGACTTCGATACTTTCTATCGTGACTAACTTGTTGATTGCGTTGATTTTATAGGTCAATTCGCGATAGTTCCACGACAATCCCCGGCCGAACTTGCTAACAGCGAACTGGCGCTCGAGCTTTCTGCACTCTCTGCAAATTTCCTTGGCAAGACGGTAAATTCGGTGCGTGTTGACTATGTGCTCCATAGTGTCCAGCGCCTGGGTATCGGCGATCGCCGACTTGTCGCCGGTGGCTTTGTGCCGCAGTGAGTTTGGCACCTTGATTGTATCCAAGTCGCCTTTGATTTGTCGCTCTATTCTGCGCCGTTCGGGGCCGAGATAGCTTGTCGTTACCACGAATTCCTTTCGGTTGTTGATGAGATTAGTCGTTCGGTCGGAGAGGATCTTCGGCGAGATCGGCTTGGCGATCAGATCGTCGAACCCGGTCTGCAGCGAACGCGAAATCATCTCCTTCTCGGGTTTCCAAGTCAGACCGACGATCACGATGTAGGGGTTGGTGCCGACCAAGCCCTCGCGGATATCACGAACGACACCACAGATCTGGTCAGGTTCGTAATCGAGATCGACGATCAGAAGGTCCGCCGGTAGGAGATTGATCGTGTTCACGACCTCTTCGGTGTTACGGACTTCGATGATCGAGCGAAAACCAATGGTCATCAGCATGCCGCGCATCAGCGTGCGCATGCGCAAGTTTGGATCGTACAGCGCAACGTCCGCTTCCTCGTATGAATAGTCCATTTTCTGATCGTCGAGGCGCATTTGGGTAAGCCCAGAATCCGGTTCGAGCCCAACTGGTCAAATCGCGCTTGAAAAGCGCCGTCGTTGACGTGGAGGCTAGGCAGGTGAAATGAAATCTGTATTAACAATTGCTACAAAGCTGACTATCGGCGCGACAACGCGCGACGCGGCATACGCTTCCTAGTCAAGGAATTGATATCGTGG
>JAPULJ010000524.1 GCA_027295145.1 Alphaproteobacteria bacterium
GTCTAGGGTCTCGCGCCCGCCATCCAGAGAGGCGCCCAGCGCCACCACCTTGCCGTCCGTGATGCCGACGTCGCAGCGGCTGGAATCGGCCGCCGTCACCACGGTGCCGCCGCGGATCACCAGATCGAATTCGGCCATGGAGCCCCCCCTTTATCGCGCGCGCGGGGCCGCTGTGCCAGTGCCCCGTTGTGCGGCCCTTACGGTAGGGGTGGGGGCGTGAGCGCGCAAGGCGGGAGGGGCATTCGTTGCGTCGTCACCCCAACCACGCGCCGGCGCGCCCGCGGCTCTCCATCCGAGCGCGTCAAATTTTTTTCCAGATGGAGTGGCTTCGACTTCTCTGCTCGATCCGGCGCGACATCTCCAGCACCAACGGCATATGGGCCACTATATAGGCGCCCCGTTTGACGGAATCGATCAGACGGCGTTCGAATTTCTCTTCCAGGACAGTGTCCAAAAAGGGCCGATAAAAATAAACAACGTCGATATCGCCAAAATCAAACGACATGCAATCTTCAAGAAACACTTCCTTTTTCAGATCAAAATGCCGATGTGCCCGTTCAATATATTCTTCGACAACGTCAAATCCCGACACCTTATCGAACCCAAAATAACTCGCATGCTTCAACACGAAGACGTTGCGGCCGACGCCGCATCCGACCTCGACGAAGGACAAGGGACGATACGGGTGCTTGGCATGCCGGTAGTCCGGGTCGTTCTTCAGACAGGTCTCCAACTCGAACATGGTATCGAGAAAGTCGTCGAGCGCGATGGGAACGTATCCGAATGAGCCGTCCGGCGCCGCCATTGCGTCGATGCTCGACGTCCCCACGGCGTCGAGCGCCGTCGCCATGACGCTCAGCTTTTCGTCGAGCCGGTCGTCGCCCTGATGCCCGAGCAGAGAATCGAGACGGCTGCGCGCCCCGGCATGGTCCGGATCGATCGAGACGGCGCGGCGAAGGTGGTCCTCGGACGACTCGATATCTCCCCGTTCGCGCAACGCGTCACCGATACTCACCAGAACGTCCGGATCGTCGGGGGTGATCTCGAGCGCCCGGCGGAGGTGGACCAAAGCCTCGTCCGCCAGACCGTCAACGAGGACACTCCGGCCCAAGTTGCTCAGGGCAGGAGCGTGGTCCGCCGCGATCGCCACCGCGCGGCGAAAATACTCGCGGGCCTCGCCGATCCGGCCGTCCAGTTGAAGCGCGACCCCCAGGTTGTTGCAGGCGTCGGCATGGGCCGGATCGATCTCCAGGACGCGCCGGTAGCTGGCGACCGCCTCGTCCAGTCTGTCCCGGCTTTCCAGAGCCAGGCCCAGGTTGTAGTGCGCCTCCGAGTAATCCGGGTCGAGCGCGACCGCCCGCTCGAACGCCTGCGCCGCCTCGTCGAACCGGCCCAGCTCCGTCAGCGCCGCGCCCAGGTTCGCGTGATATTTCGCCACGTCCGGTCCGTGGGAGATCGCCCGCTCGATGAGACGAACGCATTCGTCGTGGTCGCCGAACTGGCCGGCGACGACGCCGAGCAGGTGCAAGGCCTCGGCGTTGTCCGGATCGACCTTCAGGATGCGCCGGTAGATCGCCTCCGCCTCGTCCAGGCGCCCGGCGCGGTGCAAGGCGATCGCGTGGTTCTGTTCTTCGAGCATTCCCCCAACACTTCGAAACCGGATTCCGGCACCGCGGTGGCCGCGGTGGCCGCGTCGGAAACGCCGGAGCGACACCGGCATTTTAGCCGAGCCGGCCAGTCCCGGCCACCACGCTCCGGCGTCACCCGCGTGCGCCGCGTGCTCAGGACAGCTTCCGCTTGAGAATCTGGTTGACCAGGCCCGGGTTGGCCTTGCCCTCGGACAATTCCAGGTCAAGGTGTTCAGGCAGGCGGGGTAAGAATTCCACGGAAAATAACACCTCGCACTGCGGCCAGCCCTAGCAATTTGGGCCACCCAATATCTTTGCCAAGCGACAAAATAATTGGTTCATTTGGGAACATTGGGTCGACACTTCCTAACACTGCGAGGGGCGACCGCACATGTAATCGCTTAAAATACGATTCGTGTTCCGGTCCTGGACCTTCGGAGGTTACAAAAACTAGTTCGCCACTGTTACGTTCCAGCGCTGGTGTTTCGCTTTCCGTTTCGTCAACCAAAATGAATTGTGTGCCCAACGCGACTGGGACCGCACTATCCCCTTTCACATTATACGCGACTAAGCTTGTCCTAGCCAGAATGGAAAGTGGGGCTTCCCCAGAAAGTCTCGCTACATCTCCGCCAGGCAAGGGAATATCGCTTGCCTGTGGCTCCGAAAAAAGCACACCGTCAATTACTTTTATCTCGCAGGCCGCAGCCGGGACAATGATCGGCGCTACAGCGTGTTCCGGACGCGACTGCAGCGGCGAAATCAGAACGCGATCTTCCGCAGTCAGTGCATAATGTAAGCGGCCAATTCGAAGGTAATCTCCAATTGCCGCGAGAACTAGGTCTCCTTCCTTTGGCTTATCAAATAGCTTCACCAAAATGATATCACCAAGCGCCGCCACCGGTGATAGCCTGTCTGTCGTCACTCGAACAGCCGCGTGTTTAGGCAGGCGCAATATGTTTGTATCCACATCATCGCCTTGTATCAGAGCCACTTGCCCGTGGGAAAATGCAGCCACTTGCCCCCTAATAAAAATTTTCACGGGCTTGAGTACCTCCTGAAAATCGGCCGGAATCTCGATCGAAGGAGGCGCAATCTGTTCGAGAACGTACGACGGATTTGCAGCCTCAAATACTCTCACCGCTCGGAAGGCCTCATCGATAAACTCCTTGAATTTATCCCAATCGCCTTAACTTGATGGGCATCTTTATCATCCAGAGTCCTCCGCTTTTCATCGTGGTGCGCATCATTTAGTATGTCCCGAAAATTTTTTCGCTTCTCAAGCTCATCAATCATGCTGCGGACAGCTTGATAACTGAACGGGACAGAGGTCTTGTTGGTTTGAAAATCTTTTAGCAACCCGCCAATTGTGAGATCTTTGGGCTCGATACCAATCAAACGAAGCATGATTTTCATCAAATTTTCGAGATGCTCCCGAAGCCTGGCGATAAAGTCCTGGGCCTTCCGTTCAAGGTCTGTAGCAACATTCGTGTCCGCTGTTTGAAACTCATTCCAAGCATGTTCGATCTCGTTTCCAGAAACTACAGCAAGACGACCAGTCGTTGGATCGATACCTTCAACCGTCACGTGCCTACCAGCGAATCCACGATTTTCAGTGATTGAAAGAAATTTATCGTCGTAGCTCGCCAGGAATAACTGCGCATCGTCAAGCGTTCCATCGCGACAAGCTGACATGACTGCGAATCTCTCCGCCCACCGCTTCGCATTTGTGTGGTCGAACGTTGTTTGTGGATCGTCTAATACCAGCAAAGGGAACCTATTATTTCCAAGCTGCGCGAAGGTTTTTTCCCGCAGAGCGAGGAAAAAGGACCACAAGAAGCAACGAAGTCAGGAGGAATTAGCCACCCAGGTTGCATCAATTATTGCCCCATCATCGAAACGTCCTGTTACGAAAAGCGATTTCTTCTTGTCGTGAGAGCGGGCTTCATCAAACGAGAAAACCGTCTTAGCGTAGATCTCATCGAATATTTCTTCGGTGCGCTCCGAGACCGAAGCCAAGGTGGCCTTCGCTTCGTTGGCAACATAGGCCCGCAAGTCCTTTAGTGGCTCGACAGTTGTTTTGATTGCTTGCCGTAACGTGCGTTCACTCTGAAGGTCCCTCCAGCGTTTGGCATAATTGCTGGCTTTGGTGAGATGTTCGGCG
>JAPULJ010000525.1 GCA_027295145.1 Alphaproteobacteria bacterium
GCGACGGGGCCGACAAGCTGCGCGACCTCGCCAGGAAGGCCGGCCTGACCAACTAGGCCGTGCGATACGGATGACGATGCCGGGGGCGGGGTGGTGGCGGCACTCCTGAAAGGCTTGGCGCGCGCGCATGACGGGCTGACCTACGTGAGCTTCCAGTTCGCCAAGCTGTGCCTCGCCATCATCGTCTTCGCCTACTGCTACGAGGTCGCCGCCCGCTACCTTTTCAACGCGCCGACGTGGTGGGCCGACGAGGCGGTGTCGTATTCGCTGTGTATCGGCATCTTCACGATGATGCCGCATGTCACTCGCGAGAAGGGCCACGTCGCCGTCACCCTGCTCGTCGACCTGTTGTCGCCGGCGCGGGCGCGGCTGGTCTACTGGTTCATCTACCTGCTCGGCTTCCTCGCCTGCGCCGCCGCCGCCTGGATCAGCCTCGACGAGAACATCCGCCAGGTGGTCAAGGAAATCCAGCTGATGAAGGTCGAGCCGCTTCCCAAGTACTGGATCTCGACCTGGATTACCTACGGCTTCGCGTCGTCCGCGCTCTATTACCTGCGCCTGCTGGATTACCGCAAGATCGAGGCCGGCGGCGGCGCCGAGGGGCGGATCTCCTGATGGAATGGTGGGTCATCCTGACGGCGGGTCTGTGCCTGCTGCTCGCCACCTTCATGACCGGGGCGCCGATTTTCGTTGCCTTCCTGATCATCAACATCACCGGCGTCGTCATCGTCCTCGGCCAGCCCGGCTTCGGCATGGTGGCCAACTCGATCTTCGAGACCACCAACATCGCCGATCTGTCGGCGATCCCGCTGTTCATCCTGATGGGCGAGGTGTTGTTCCGCTCGGGCACCATCGACGTGCTGTTCGATTCGGTCGACAAGCTGGTCGGCCGGGTGCGGGGCCGCCAATACGTGCTGTGCTTCGCGCTTTCGACGATTTTCGGCGCTCTCTCGGGCGCGGCCATGGGGGTGGCGGCGATGATGGGGCGTACGCTCTATCCCAGCATGATATCGCGCGGCTACGATTCGAAGCTGTCGACCGGGGCGATCCTCGCCGGTGCCTCGCTGGCGCCGATCATCCCGCCCAGCGTGCTGGTGATCATCATCGGCACGCTGGCCAACGTCTCGATCGCCGGGCTGCTGATCGCCGGCATCCTGCCCGGGTTGATGCTGTCGGCGATGTTCCTGGTCTATACGCTTGGCCGGGTGCGGATGAACCCGGCCCTGTCGGGCGAGGGCGACGGCGAGAATGCGCCGAGCGCGACGTTGGGTGAGAAGATCATGGCGGTGGTCCGGGTGTCTCCGTTCGCGATCATTATCTTCTGCGTCATGGGTTTCATTCTGCTGGGTATCGCCACGCCGTCCGAATCGGCGGCGACGGGCGTGCTCGGTGCGTTGGCGACCGCGGCCTACTATCGCCGGCTCAACTGGCACATGGTTTCGGAATCGCTCGGCTCGGCGGCGTTCATCACCTCGATGATCCTGGTGATCATGGCGTCATCGAAAATGTTCAGCCAGCTGCTCGCCTTCACCGGCTCCACCGGCCAGCTCACCCAACTGGTCACCACGCTCGGCTTCTCGCCCTACGTCATGTTGTTCATCATGATGCTGATCCCGTTCATCATGTGCATGTTCATCGACCAGATCGCGCTCATGCTGGTGGTGATCCCGATCTACCAGCCGCTCTTGACCACGTTCGGCTTCGACCAGATCTGGTTCTGGCTCCTGATGCTGCTGAATGTCACGGTCGGCGGCATCACGCCGCCGTTCGGCTACACCATCTTCGCCTTCAAGGGCGCGGCGCAAGACGTCCCCCTCGGCGACATCTTCGCCGCCACTTGGCCGTTCGTCGGCCTGTTCCTGATCGGCATGGTGATCATCGCCGCCTTTCCGCCGCTCGCGACCTGGCTGCCGGCGATGCTGTAGCGGGTTGGCGGGCGGCGGCGTATGGGACCCGATGAGCGATAGCGGACGAGACGTCGAGCACCGAGGACATTCGATTTAGACGTTAGACCTTATACGGAAATTTGGAGGATCTCTGCGCACAGGCCGATCGCGCCGCAATATAGTTCGATCCAAGCGTCGATTCGTTTGAATTAGTCGTCGCTGAAAAACGTTGTGTCGGGTTTAATACCAAGACCCATTTAGGCCAACTCATCACGGCATTCTTCGGGACGGCCCCTACGGGCTTCCTCGGGACGAAATGACTCTTTTTAATTTGAGTCACTTACCTCAGGGGGATAAGGAGACCGAATCGCGATGAGTGTCCGATCTGGCAGGCACGTGCTCGCCGCATCGAATTCGAGCTTGCGGCCGTCATCGTGACGTCGGTTCGTCGCCCGGTTTCGGGCGGCGTCTGTTGCGCGACGTGCTGGCGAAGAATGATGGGCTGAGCGGTTTGGAGATCCGAGCCGAACCCGCCGCGGTAGCCACTTATTATCGTGCCCCTTTGATGCTAGTATTTCGCTGGCTCAATTTGCTGTTGCTCGGGGACTGCGCAGGGGAGGCAACATGAGTGACGTCGCGATCGCCGTCCTTCCTTGGCGTCGCCGCGGTCGCGTTCGTGGTGACGTGCTTCGTATTCGCCGCCGCGAGGGCCCGCAACGACCGCTGCCGCCCGGATCGCCCGTCGATCGCCTTCGAAAGGGCTCAGGCGGTCAGGACGCGGGGCAGCGGGCTTCAGGGAAGTCCCTACAGCATATCCGCCGAGCCGGTCTGGACCGTCAGGCGCCACCGGGGCAGCGGGTAGCCGATTCGGTCCGATTGCCGCGATCGGCGAGCCGGAGAGGCGCATGATCCTCGGTCAATGGCTCGATCTCTGGATCGACCGAGAGGGGTGGATCATGATCGCCATGGTGACGGCGGCAGCGGTGATGATCTTCGGCGGCGCACTGAAATCGCCGGTTATGGCTTTTCTGAGCTACGTGATGCTGCCGTTTCTGATCTTCCTGGTCGCCGCGCTGGGCGAGCACGGCTGAACCACCGGTGTCGGCTTACGATCGGTCTCGGCTCACGACCCAGCGCGCGCAGGAAGCCCGAGCCGCTCGAGCCCCGGTCCCAGGGGCCGCCTTTTGCCGGGGTGACGCGCCCAGTAGAGTCGAGTAGGGGCGCGGTGGCTTGGTCCGTTCAGGATCGCTCCTTTTCCCTTCTCGTCCCCGTCAACGGCTGGTTCACCGAAGGCTTCGGCACTGCCGATTTGAAAGAAGTGAAAGCGCTGTTGGACGAGCTGGCGTAGTCCCTCTAGCAAATTTTATCTCGCGACTTTGGCACAGCGGAAACCAATGTGACGGTGGCCTCTGCCCGGATTTCTAGAAAAGCCGTCACGGAAAGCGCCGGTGAGCTTGTCGGGTGATACATCGAACACATGGTCACCGCCGCGAGTGACGCGTTCGCTCTGGGCCATTGGGTTCTCACGACCGTCTTTTGCGCTATAGGGATAGGGTTTGAACAAGCTGCTCGTCC
>JAPULJ010000526.1 GCA_027295145.1 Alphaproteobacteria bacterium
GTTTGGGATGGAAAAATATGGGACCCGCGATCTAGCCCCCCGGCCGGGGGTGGGGGTGGTGGGCTGCGCCTCGGGGTGCGCAAACAGACCTGGGTCAAGCTTCCAACCTGCTGTCTTCGCGCCCAGTAGCCATTACGACCTATATGCGACCTAGCAATTAAAATAAACGAGAACTCTATTTTATATCTTATTAACTTATTGAAATAATTGGCGCGCCCGGCAGGATTCGAACCTGCGACCTCAGGATTAGGAATCCTGCGCTCTATCCGACTGAGCTACGGGCGCTTCGCGCAAGGCCGGCAATGATAAAGCTTTGGCCGGCAGGTTTCCACTTATGCAAAGGAAAGCTAACTCGCCACTTTGCGGACTCGCGGCTCTTGGCGGAAGGCGTCGGTGGCGGTGACGAGGGCTGCGCGGATGCCGGGCTCCATCGCCGAATGGCCGGCGTCGGGGACGATGATGTAGTTGGCCTCGGGCCAGGCATGCGCAAGCTCGTCGGCCGTGACGATAGGACAGACCATGTCGTAGCGGCCCTGGACGATGGTGCAGGGGATGTGGCGCAGGGCCCTGACATTGGCCATCAGGTGATCTTCGGGCAGGAAGATGTCGTGCTTGAAATAATGCGCCTCGATGCGCGCCAGGCCGAGGGCAACTTGATCCTCGTTGAAGGCGGCGATGGTTTCGGGGCTCGGCATCATGGTCGAGCAGGCGCCCTCGTAGGTGCTCCAGGCGCGCGCTGCCGGCATGTGGGCACTGGGGTCTGGGTCGGTCAGGCGGCGGTGGTAGTTGGCCAGCAGGTCGCCGCGTTCGTCTTCGGGCAGAAATTCGGCGAACTTCGCCCAGGCCTCTGGGAACACTGTGCGCATGCCGTAGAGAAACCAGTCGATCTCGACCTTGCGGCACAGGAAGATGCCGCGCAGTACGAAGCCATTGCAGCGCTCAGGATGGGCGATGCCGTAGGCTAATGCCAAGGTACTGCCCCACGAGCCGCCGAAGACCAGCCAGCGATTGATGTCGAGGCTTTGACGCAGGCGCTCGATATCGGCGATCAGGTGCGGGGTGGTGTTGTCTTCGAGCGCGCCCAGGGGTTTCGAGCGGCCCGAGCCGCGCTGATCGAAGATGACGATGCGGTAGTGCTGAGGGTCGAAGAACCGGCGGTGGACGCGCGTCGACCCGGCGCCGGGGCCGCCATGCAGGAAAAGCGCCGGCGCGCCAGCTGGATTGCCGCACATCTCCCAATACATTTCGTGGCCGCCACCCAGATCGAGCGTGCCGCTTTCATACGGCTCGACCTCGGGGTAAAGCTGGGTACGCGTCATTCTTCGGCTCCCGCCCGCGGACGAAGCCGCAGGGTATGGCCAGCATAATAGAAAGCCCGAAGAGCAATGGATACTGTCAATCCTACGAGACCGCGCAATGTCGCGTGCGCCATCGCCGGCCTGATCGCGGTGCTGGTCGTTTTTCACGCAGCCGGCGCCTTGGCGGAGCTCAAGCAGGAAGGCGCAGGGATCGTCAAATCAGTGGTCGACGGCGATACGCTGATCCTCACGGACGGGCGCGAGATCCGGCTCGTCGGCATCCAAGCGCCGAAACTGCCCCTCGGCCGGCGCGGCTTCAAGGCCTGGCCATTGGCGGGCGAGGCCAAACAGGCGCTCGAAAAGCTGACCCTCGGCAAGCGCCTGACGCTGTCATTCGGCGGCCGACGGATGGACCGCCACGGCCGCTGGCTCGCCCACCTGCACACCAAATCGAGGCTCTGGGTCCAGGGTGCGCTGCTCAAAGAAGGCATGGCTCGGGTCTACAGCTTCGCCGATAACCGCGCGGTGATCGCCGAGATGCTGGCGCTGGAACGCGAATCGCGGGCGGCCAAACGCGGCATCTGGGGCAATGATTTCTACCAGGTGCTCAAGGCCGAGAAGATCGACCGCCGCAGGCGGGGATTTCAGATTGTCGAAGGGCGGGTCCTAAAGGTCGCCCCTACCCGCCGGCGCACATATTTGAACTTCGGCCGCGACTGGAAGCGCGACTTCACCATCGTCATCGAGGCGCGCTCCCGCCGCGCCTTCCCCGAGCGGGGGGCGCGCCTCAAGAAGCTCGAAGGCAAGCGCGTGCGCGTGCGCGGCTGGCTGAGATGGCGCAACGGCCCGATGCTCACCGCCACCCACCCCGAGCAGATCGAAGTGCTGGGGAAGTAGTCGTCAGCCAGTGCCTACCCGCTGGCATTCGTCCTGTCGATCTCGATCATCTCTTCGACGAAGTTGAGGACAGCTGAGTAGATCCCGGGCTGCTTGCTTTCGCGGGGACCGGCGATGTTGAGCACTGCGATATTCTCGCTGTCCACCCAGCGGCCAGCGTCCCGAGGACCGCCGGCGGCCGCGGGATCGAGGATCAGGTAGGTCCGCCCGAGGCGGCGGGCGAATCCAGCGGTAATGCCGCTGCCACCGTTCAGCGGTACAGCGGCAAGGATCAGCGTCGCATCGGAGTCCCGGACGTTCCACTTGGTGCGCGTGGCGTAGTCACTGGCCGGCGTCTCGGTCATCGGGTAGTGGCCCGGGATGGCGCCGTCCTCGGCGCGCCGGCCCTGCGGGCACCAGCCGCCTATTGCCACCCCGCAGGCCAGTGCCGCATCGAACGCGGCGCGGTCGACACCGCTTTGACCGCCTGACACGATTTTTTCGATCATCTGTTCCCCGCCCTCATGTCCATTCCCGAAACGAAATGGGCCGCGCTCCCCCAATACAAGGGAGCGCGGCCCACGATCGTTCGAACTTTCTCGCCGATCAAGCCGCCAGAAGTTCCCTTTCTAGTTTCTCCGAGGCGGCGAGCTCGTCGATATTCTCGACGGCGGCGAGTTCGCGCACCAGGCGCTCGAGCGCCGCCTGATAGATCTGGCGCTCGCTGTAGGACTGGTCGGGCTGGTCCTCCTTGCGGTGCAGGTCACGCACCACTTCGGCGATCGAGATGGGATCACCGGAATTGATCTTGGCCTCGTATTCCTGAGCCCGGCGGCTCCACATGGTGCGTTTGACGCGGCTGCGCCCGCGCAGGGTCTTCATTGCCGAATCCATGATTTTACGGCTCGAAAGGCCGCGCAGCCCCGAATTGTCCGCTTTGGTGACCGGCACGCGCAGGGTCATTTTCTCTTTGTCGAAAAGGATGACGAACAGTTTGAGTTTTTCTCCGGCGATTTCACGGGTTTCGATGCCGGTAACCTTGCCGACGCCATGCGTCGGATAGACGACGAATTCACCCTTGCTGAAGGGAAGTTGGTTAGCCATCGAGTTCCTTCCTATGGATCCTAGCTGTCTCACACCGGCCGTCGGCCCGCTACGCGGCGCGCCACAGAATCAGTCCGACACACCGTTTCGCCCAAGAAGCATTCCTCCGCTTGGCGTTGCCGGTCTATCGGACCCGAACTGTCGAACAGCGCACCTATATTGGCAGACAACCCTTCTGACGGGGCGCCCGGCCGGCGGCCTCTTCGTTAGATACGTTACATATATACCACAAAAATGAGGCGAAAAACAGCCCCACTTCACAGTGAGAAATGCCGCATACCGGAGCCCGCCCGCGCTGCCCTCGCGTCCTTAAGAAACAAGCTGGATCAACGTTTCGCCGGCTCGGGGCTGAAATGGTCCTTGAGCTTGTTCGGCGTTTCTCTCCAATCGTCGGCGTCGGCCGGGATCTCGCCCATGCGGGTGATGTTGGGCCACTTGGCGGCATATTCCTG
>JAPULJ010000527.1 GCA_027295145.1 Alphaproteobacteria bacterium
GCCGCCTTCGAAATAGCCAAGAACGAAAGCACGGTCCCAGTCTATGCTGCGCGCATAGCGATCGATAAAGCCGTCGCTGACCTCAAGCCCGAAGCGCCGCCGCCGTGAAATGTCATCGAGCCGGCGCAGGTGCGCAGCAAAGGATAGCTCCTCCTCCGGCGCCAAGGGACGGATCGCACCGGTAAGTCCACCGGGTAGTTCATGGTTATGCGTCATCGCCGCGTTACCGGTCGAGAATTGACTGAAAAGTAAACGATCGTTCTGGAATCAACACAAATCCATTGCAATTACAATACGTACGTTCGTATTTTTCTAAATGGAAGCAACCGGAACAGCTCGGATCTCGCTCAGTGATCCGCGCCGGCGTCCTGTATCAGGCGCTTATAGGCATCGCGCGCGTAGCGATGCGCCCGAGGAGTGCGCAGGAGCCGGCTGGCATGGTGGTAGCCGAGGAAGATGGCATAGAGGTCGTGGGCGAACTGTCGGATATCAAGGTCGGCCCGGAAGGCACCGTCGGCCATCGCTTGCTTGGCAGTGCCGCCGATCAGATTAAACCAGTCCACGGTAACGCCGACGAGGTAATCGCGCAGGGGTCCCTCGCGATCGTCCCACTCGACGGCAGCTGCGACGAAGGGGCAACCCCCGGCAAGCGCGTCGTCTTCGGCCCAGGCGAGCCAATTCTCGAACAGGATGTCGAGGCGCACGACACCGCGCCGCCCAGTGCGGCCGGGCACCACGACACGGTCGATGAATTTCGCGACGGCGGCCTTCAGCACTTCCCTTTGCAACGCCGACTTTGAGCCAAAATGGGCGAACATACCGCTCTTCGACATGCCGGTATGGCGCGCCAGCGTGCCGATGCTGAGCCCCTCGAGGCCATTCACGCTGGCTAGATCGAGGGCTTGGTCGAGGATCCGGTTCCGGGTACGCTCGCCTTTGCTCATTATACAATATTAGCACGAACGTTCGATCATATCAAGCGGCAAAGCGGGTAGAAACCGCGGATCGTACCAATATATGATCCCCCTCACCAATATTCACCGGTCCCAGTACGGTTCCGGGCCAAAGCGCTGGCGCAGGAAATCGACGAAAGCGCGGACCTTGGCTGAGAGGTGGCGGCTGTGGGGATAGACTGCGTAGACGGAGGTCTCGGCATCGATGTAGTCGGGCAGCACGATGACCAGCTCACCAGATTTCAGCTCATCGGTGACAGAGAATGTCGGAACCAGGGCCAGGCCCAGCCCCTCGCACATCGCCTCCCTCAGGATATCGCCGTTGTTGGCGGTCAGCGTGCCGGTCACACGCACCGTGGTTGGCCCCCGTGGGCCCATGAAACGCCAGCTGTCCCCGGTCACCTGGTAGGTGTAGCCGAAGCAATTGTGTTTCCGCAGATCCTGGGGGTGGTGGGGCGTACCGGCGCGGGCGAGATAGCCGGGACTGGCACAGACGACGCGGCGGTTGGGGGCGAGCTTGGCCGCGATCAGGCTCGAATCGGGTAGGGCGGCGATGCGGACGGCAACATCATAGCCCTCGCCGATCAGATCGACAAAACGGTCTGTCAAGGTGATGTCGAGGCGAAGCTCGGGATAGAGTTTGAGGAACGCGCCGATAACTTGCGCAAGATGGCGCTGCCCGAAGGTCATCGGCGCGTTGACCCGGAGCGTGCCGCGGGGCTCGTCCTGCAGGGCCGAGACCGCGCTATCGGCTTCGGCCGCCTCGGCCAGGATGTGGGCCGCGCGCTCGTAATAGGCGGTGCCCGCCTCGGTCAGGCTGAGGCGGCGGGTAGTGCGGTTGAGAAGGCGTGCGCCGAGCCGGTCTTCAAGCTGGCTCACTGCCTTGCTGACCGCCGATTTCGAGCGACCGAGGGCGCCGGCGGCCTGGGTGAAACTGCGATCTTCGACGACGCGGGCGAAGACCGCCATGGCGGCGAGATTGTCGAAAGGGGGCATTAGGAATCTTCCGATTGTTTCTTCAGAGAAACAATCTTATGACGATTTAGTAGATTATAAAAGCACGGCAATACCGTAATCTGTTGCCAGTCAGCCGCACCGCCGAGCGACGCTGGTGAGCGACGCCAGCAGAACTGCGATTGGCGCACAGGTGGTTGGCAACCGACCACGATCAGGCGATGTAGATCGGGAGACGGTAATGGGTTTGCTGGTCGACGGGGTGTGGACCAATCAGGCGATCGACAAGCGAAAAGCTGGCGGCAAGTTTTTGCGCGCCGACGCCGCCTTTCGCAACTGGGTGACCGCAGATGGCAGCCCTGGTCCCTCGGGCGCGGGTGGATTCGAGGCGGCGCCTGGGCGCTACCATCTTTACGTCTCCTATGCCTGCCCGTGGGCCCACCGAACGCTGATCTTCCGCCAGCTGAAAAATTTGGAGGATGTGATCGGGGTCTCGGTCGTGCACTGGTTCATGGGCGAGCAGGGCTGGACCTTCCGGGCCGACGACGGCGCCACCGGCGATCCGCTCAATGCCGCCGACTTCCTGCACCAGATCTATGCCGGCGCCGACCCTGGCTATACCGGCCGCGCCTCGGTGCCGGTGCTGTGGGACATAGAGCGCAAGACCATCGTCTCGAACGAATCCTCCGAGATCATCCGCATGTTCAATTCGGCATTCGACGAGTGGGGCGATCGCTCGATCGATCTCTACCCCGAGTCGCTGCGCAAGGAGATCGACACGGTCAACGAGGGCGTCTACCACAACCTCAACAACGGCGTTTACAAATGCGGCTTCGCCTCCGCGCAAGAACCATACGAGCAAGCCTTCGATGCGCTGTTCGCCGAACTCGACGGGCTCGAAGCGCGGCTCGGGCGCAACCGCTACCTTATCGGCGATAGCCTTACCGAGGCCGACTGGCGGCTTTTCCCCACCCTCGTCCGCTTCGATCCGGTCTATTTCGGGCACTTCAAGTGCAACCGCCAGCGCATCGCCGATTACCCGAACCTGTGGAACTACACCAAGGAGCTTTATCAGCTCCCTGGCATCGCCAAAACGGTGAACCTGCACCATATCAAGCACCACTACTACGCTAGCCACGAGACCGTGAACCCGACGCGCATCGTGCCCAAGGGCCCAGCGATCGACTACACAACGCCGCACGATCGGGCGCGGCTTAAGGCAGCGTGAACAGTATGTAAATTCCGGTTGATCCGCCGTAGAGATTGGGGTCAGACTATCTACCAACGTCACGACAACGGGAGGGAATTGACCATGGCAACTACCGAAGCAAAGACCGAGTATTATATCGGCTTCCTTGGCGGTATCTGGGATTCACTCGCCAAGTATGCCTATCCGTTGGTCCGTATCACCTGCGGCGCCTTGCTGATCCCGCACGGCTACTTGAAGCTGTTCGGGGGCGCCACCAAGGGCACCTCATTCTTCATGGCGATGACTCTTGGCGGTCACGGCAAGGCAGCGGGGCCCTTCGCGGAAAGTTGGCTGCCGTGGGCCTACTATATCGGTGTCCTGGAACTGGTGGGCGGCATCCTGCTTGTGATCGGCCTGCTCACCCGCGTGGTCGCGGCGCAGGTCGTCGTCTTCATGTTCGTAGCCGCGGTCTTCGTGCATTCGGGCTTCGGCTACCTGTGGAACAAGGCCGGCTACGAGATGCCCTTGATGTGGCTGTTGCTGGCGATCGTCGTGCTGATCCGCGGCGGCGGCGACTACTCCATAGACAAGAAGCTCGGCAAGGAATTCTAAGCGAACCTTGAACCCGCGGGCCGGATCCTTTTTCAAGGCTCCGGCCCGTTTTTCTGCCCGCGAGTGAGGTCGGCGAAGGCATCAATGAGCGCCCATAAAAGTACCGGCCGCCTGCCCGCCCTATTCGTCAGCCACGGCGCACCGACGCTGCCGGTCGAGCCGGGCCCGGCGCACGATTACTTGACCGGCTTGGGGGCGAGCATGGCGCGACCCCAGGAAGTCCTCTGCATCTCCGCCCATTGGGAATGCGATGAGCCGAGCCTGAGTTCGGCTGAACGTCCGACGACGATCCACGATTTCTACGGATTCCCGCCGGCGCTTTACGCGCTCGACTATCCCGCTCCCGGCGCTCCCGACCTGGCCCGGCGCGCCGGCGCGTTGCTGGAGGCGGCCGGGTTCGAGACGCGCATCGTGCCGGACCGTGGCCTCGACCACGGCGCCTGGGTGCCGATGATGCTGAGCTATCCCGAGGCCGATATCCCGGTGACCCAGCTCTCGGTGCAGACCGCGCTGGGGCCCGAACACCATCTAGCGCTGGGCCGGGCGCTGGCATCCTTGCGCGGGGATGGCGTGCTGATCCTGGCCAGTGGCAGCGCCACCCACGATTTGTCGAGTTTTCGCGGCCAGCCCATCGACACGCCGCCCGCCGTTTACGCCGCTGAATTCGACGATTGGCTGATCGATTCCGTCACCGGGGGCCGCACCGGCGACCTCCTGGCCTACCGCGAACGCGCGCCTTCCGCTGCGCGCAACCACCCCAGCGAGGAGCACTTCCTGCCGCTTTTCGTCGCCATGGGCGCGGGAATGAACGCCGGCGAAGCCGCTCCGGCGCGCCTGCTCCACCGCAGCATGACCTACGGCATCCTGGCGATGACGGCGTTTGCCTTTGGTTGAGGATGGCCAGCGGGTGGATAGTTGTGTTCGGGCCCCTTTGCCGCAGGTCGAGACCGCTCCGAGGCCCGGGCATCGGCATCATTTCAGGATGGTTCACTGTTGCATTCGGCGGGCGCCGACCCGGGCGGATTAGCCCGTTTACACTCCAGGGGCGGGCTGTTACAAACCGGCGCGTGCGGGCCAAATTTGGGACGCCGCCACCGTCGGTGTTCGATCGGGGCCGGGTATATTACGCCGGCCGGGCGCTGGCGAGCGAGGGGATCCTTTAATGAAGCTCATCGCCGGCAACAGCAATCGGCCGCTGGCCGAGGCGATATCCGCCTATCTCGGCATCGCCCTGACGCAGGCCGCGATCCGGCGTTTCTCGGACATGGAGATATTCCTCGAGATCCTGGAGAACATGCGTGGCGAGAACGTCTTCGTCCTGCAATCGACCTCCTACCCCGCCAACGACAACTTGATGGAGTTGTTGATTACCCTCGATGCCTTGCGCCGCGCCTCGGCCAACCGCATCACCGCCGTTCTCCCCTACTACGGCTACGCCCGCCAGGACCGCAAGACCGGGCCGCGCACGCCGATCTCGGCCAAGCTGGTGGCCAACCTCATTACCACCGCTGGCGCCCATCGGGTTCTCACCCTCGATCTTCATGCCGGGCAGATCCAAGGTTTTTTCGACATTCCCCTCGACAATCTGATTTCGGCGCCGGTCTTCACCAAGGACATAAAGGACACCTTCGACGGCAACGACCTGGTCGTCGTCTCGCCCGATGTCGGCGGCGTGGTGCGGGCGCGGTCCATCGCCAGTCGCCTCAACGCCGACCTCGCAATCATCGACAAACGCCGCGAGCGGGTCGGCGTTTCCGAGGTCATGAACATCATCGGCGACGTCCAGGGTCGGCGCTGTGTACTGGTCGACGATATCGTTGATTCCGCCGGAACCTTGTGCAACGCCGCCGAAGCCCTAATTAGGGTAGGCGCAGAAGAGGTCGCCGCCTACGTCACCCATGGCGTATTGTCGGGCGGGGCGGTCGGGCGCATCTCCGCATCGCCCTTGAAGGAAATGGTGATCACCGACAGTATCCTGGCAACCGAGGCCGTGCGCCTTTCGAATTCCATCCGCCAGCTTTCCATTGCTCCGCTGCTCGGTGAGGCGATCAAGCGGATCAACGACGAAGCCTCGGTTTCGAGTCTGTTCGACTGATTGGAATGCTATCCGCGCCGGCGCCCCTGAAGGCCGACGCCCATAGTTTGAAGGAGGGACCCGTTATGAGCCAAATCGTACCCATGGACGCCGCAGTGCGGGAAAGGGCCGGCAAGGGGGCCGCCCGCGCCACACGCCGCGCTGGCCGCGTACCCTGTGTCATATACGGCGATAAAAGAGATCCGGCAATGATCTCGATCGACCCCAAGTTTCTGGTCGGCGAGCTGAAAAAGCCCGGCTTCTTTATCCGCCAGTACGAGATCAAGGTGAACGGAAATGCCGAACGAGTGTTGCCGCGCGACGTTCAGTTCGATCCGGTCAACGACCGACCCCTGCATGTCGATTTCCTGCGTATTGACGACAAGACCAAGGTCAATGTCGAGGT
>JAPULJ010000528.1 GCA_027295145.1 Alphaproteobacteria bacterium
AAATCGGCGCGCATGGACAAAACTTCGGCTGACCGACTGCTCTATCTCCTGAAGAGCAAGGGAGCGCAGACTGCGGGCGAGATCGGCGACGCTCTGGGAATCACGGCCCCCGGGGCCCAGCAGAATCTTGCCAAGCTCGCATCGTCGGGCCTGGTGAGCCATGGGGACCGGAAACAGGCGCGAGGACGGCCGAAACGATATTGGAGCCTGACCGAAAAGGGACATGGGCGGTTTCCGGATCGCCACTCCGATCTGACCGTCGAGTTGCTGAAATCCACCGAGGAAGTTTTCGGACCCAAGGGCTTGGAGAAACTGATCCGCCATCGCGAAAAAGAGGCGCTGGCCGCCTATCGCGCAGAGGTCGCAGGCTGCGCCACACTGCGGGAACGGGTCGAAACTCTGGCCGATATCCGGTCCAAAGAGGGATACATGGCGGAGTGGTCCGAAACGGCGCCAAACCGGTTCGTTCTGGTCGAGAACCATTGCCCGATCTGTGCCGCCGCGAAGATGTGCCAGGGGCTGTGCCGATCCGAACTTGAAATATTCCGCGCCGTTCTCGGGCCGAACACGGAGGTGGAACGAACCGATCACGTGATCGCAGGCGCCCGCCGATGCGCCTACCGGATCGTCGGATCCTGAGGTCCCTACCCGATCCTACAGGGTAGATCGGAAACTGACTGCATCCCTTTCGCCTGCTTGAACCGGGTCTCGAAGCAACGGTTCCGGTCATCCGGCGAGGCGAATACCGGCGCTGCCACATGGACAACCGGGGTAACGGCGGGCGGCTGAAACCGCGCCCCATTTTCCACCGCGATTACCTGCTCGGCACGATCAAGGCATCGACCGCAAAAGCGCCCCGGCCTTTCGGCAGGACGAGAAACGGATTGATATCGATGCTTTGGATCCGGTCCGCATTCTCATGCGCGAATACGGATAGCCGCGAGAGCGCCTCGGCGAGTGCATCGACATCCGCCGGCGCCGCGCCGCGCGCGCCGTCGAGCAGCGGGAAGCCCTTGACCTCGCGCATCATCTCATGCGCCTCCTCGACGCCGAACGGCGCCAGTCGCTGGGTCACGTCGCCCAACAACTCAACGAATATGCCGCCGAGTCCGAACAGGACCACCGGCCCAAACGTCGGGTCGACCTTGACGCCGAGAATGGTCTCGACACCGCCCGATATCATCGGCGCCACGACGACCCCATCGACCTTTGCGTCCGGTTGCGCCATCTTCGCACGCTCGATCAGGATGTCGTAGCCGTCCCGCGCCGCAGCTTCATCGGCGACATTGAGAAGCACCCCGCCAATTTCCGACTTGTGCAAAATGTCGGTGGAGACGAGTTTCATGGCGACCGGAAAGCCAATTTCCGTTGCCGATATTCCGGCCTCGTCCGCCGCCGTCGCCAAACGTTCATCGACCGCGGGAACGCCGGCCTTGGCGAGAAGCCGCTTTGCCTCGACCTCGTTCGGCATCTCGGCCGGCGCAACGGGCGCCGAAAGCGGTGGCGGCGCCGGCCGTTCGGCCTTGGCGTATCCTTGCCCCATTCGCATCAATGCCGCTGCCGCCCTGACCGCGCGTGTCGGATCCGGAATGACGAGAAAGTTCAAATCGTCGAAAACCTTCCAGGCCTCTTCGTCCATAGTGATCGAGAGGATGATCGACGCGGTCGGATGCTTCTCGCGAACGCGGGTCAACCCCGTCTTGAGCAGAAATTCCATGGACGTCATGCCGGCGAAATAGACGACGATCACGTCATATGCGCCCTCTTCGATCATGATATTGAGGCAATGCTCGAGAATTTCCTGCTGATTGACGGCCTGGCCGGTGACATCGACCGGATTGCGGGTTCCCGCGAATGGAATTATCTCTTTGATTTTCGCCTGCGCCGTCTCCGGCATACGGGCAACATCGAGGCCGAGTTTGACCGCATAATCGGACATCAGGATGCCGACGCCGCCGGAAATCGTGACGATACCGACGCGATTGCCGGCCGGAAACAGGCCGCTGGTGAAGGCGTAACCGATATCGAAAAACTCATCCATCGTGTAGGCGCGGTAGGCGTTGTATTTCGCAAGCACGGTATCGACCACGCTGTCGGACCCGGCGAGCGAATTGGTATGCGACAAGGCCGCCTCGGCGCCGACATCGGAGCTACCGACTTTCATCGCAACGACCGGTTTTCGCGCCTTCTTCGCGGCTGCCAAGCCGGCCATCAGTTTCGCGCCGTCGCGGCTCGCCTCGAAATACATCAGGATCACCTTGGTCTCGGCATCCTCGACATAGTAGTTCAGGCAGTCGGCGACGCTGACATCCGACTCGTTTCCCGTCGTCGCCCAAAGCCTGACGCCGAGGTGCCGCCCACGCGCTTCCGCGTACGCGACGCTGCCAAAGGCCCCGCTTTGGCTGACAATGCTGACCGGCCCCAACACCGGCGGCAAATTCATCATCGACACGCCGAATGTGATCATCATGTTGTGATCGAATGCGGCGATCCCCATACAGTTGGGACCGACGATCCGCATCCCCGCCTGATCCGCGATCCGCCGCATTTCAAGTTGAGCCTCGCGGCCTTCATCGCCGGTTTCCGCAAACCCGGAGCTGAATATCACCACCGCCTTGACGCCTTTTTCGGCGCATTCGCGGATCGCCTGCAGGACCGCGGCGGTCGGCAGGGCAATCAAGGCCAAATCCACCCCGCCCGCGACGTCGAGGATCGACTTATAGGCTTTCAGACCCTGAACTTCGGGATAGTTCGGATTGATCGGATAGATGGGGCCATCGAACTCGTAGTGTTTGAGGTATCGGACCGGCCGGCCGCCGATCTTGTTCTCGTTCGTCGAGGCTCCCAAAATCGCAACCGATTTCGGCCGGAACATCGTCTCCAATGAATTCTGACTCACCGCCTATCCCTCCATCCGATGTTCGGGACACAATCGAGGGTTGTTCGGCTTTCGTACGGCAGACCGTCATTTTTTTCCGCCAAAGAGCTGCCTGCCCCGTTGCTGCCAAAAATTATCCACGAGGCCGACGATGCCCTGTCGAAATGCAACCATGAAAAATACCGTAATCGCGCCGAACGCCACCATGCGCCATTCGCCGAATTCCTTCATCAGCTCGTTCGCGACCATGATCGTGATGGCGCCGATGATCGGGCCCCAACGCGTGCCTAGGCCGCCAACCACCAGCATGGTGAAGAGAAACAGCAGAAGTTCGAAATCGAGCAAATTGGAGCCGATAACGCGGAAATGTCCCGCGTATAATACACCCATCAACCCGGTAAAAAATCCAGACAGGCCGAATACCAGAATTTGGTATTTGACCCGATTTATGCCGCGCGAAGCCGCGAGCGGCTGATTGTCGCGCAGTGCCCGAAAGGCGGATCCAAACGGACTTTTGATGATGGCAAACGCGAAGATCGTGCTGATCGCGGCGAGCAGGAGGCCGAGATAATAGGTGCCGAGCGGCCCATTCTTGTAGCCGAGCCAATCCCGGAAACCGAAGTTGCCGAATCTCGCCAAGCCACGCGGGCCACCCGATAACGGATAACAGAGATTTCCCTCGTAGAAGAAACATTCCACGTCACTCTGTATCAATTTTTGGATCATAACGGCGATCGCAAGGGTCAGCAGCATCACGTAGGGGCCGCGCAGGCGCAATGTCGCGGCGCCAATGACAACACTTACCAAGCCCGCCAATATCGCGCCGAGCCAGGCGCTAGCCCATAACGATATCTCCCAATAAAAGCCCAAAAGCCCAACGGTGTATCCGCCGACCAAAAATACCGCCATTTGCGCCAGGGAGTAAATTCCGGCAACGCCGAACACGAGATTCCAGTTAATGACCACGCCGCCCCAAATGAACAGCAGCGTGGTTTGTCCCAGGATGTACCGTCCCGGACTGAGCAGGGGCAGGGCGATCAACGCGGCCATGATGACGAAGCCGATGGCAAGATCCAGGCGCAGCTCATTGCGGTGCAGGCGCCGTCGCTGGACTTGACGGGCCGCCCGGTCAGGCGAATCAGCGGGTGAGCTCATACCCGCGTCACTCCCCCGCGGCCGAACAATCCATAGGGCCGCCACAACAATACGAAGATGACAAGCATCAACATGGATGGAAATCCGAAGCGCGTGCCGAAGGTGTAACTCACGCCCGCTTCGAACCATGCCAATACGAAGGCCGCGCAGAACGCAGCCGGGATATTGCCGAGCCCCGCGACGACGCAAATGATGAATGCCTTGAGCAACGGATCGTGTCCCACGTAGGGCGACATCGGGATGATGGAAGTCAGCAAAACGCCCGAGCCTCCGGCGACGGCGCCGGCGATGACCAGGGTCTGAAAAAACACCCTCTGGACCGACACGCCCATGAGTTGGGCCGCATCGCGATCCTGGGATACCGCGCGAATTGCCGTTCCCATCCGCGTCCGGTTTAGCAGCCAGAACACGACCGCCATCAAAACGACTGCAATTCCAATGTTGATCAGGGTCTGATAGCGCATGGTGACGGAGCCCATGAGAATTCCATGATCGACCAGAAAGGGCTGCTTCTTTGCGTAAGCGGTGAACAGCTTGAGGAGCAGATTCTCGACGACAATCGCCACGCCTACGGTCGCAATGACGATGCTGGTATCGAATGTCGGCGAGTCGTACATCCATTTGACCGTCGCGAAGTACAAGATTCCACCGATCACCGCGCCGACCACCATCGCCGCGGGAAAGCCAAGCCACCATGGAAACCCAAGAAATTCGACCACGGAATAGGAGGCATAGCCGCCAATGGCGAGCAAGGCGCCCTGGGCCATATTCAACATGCCGAGAGCGCCCCATAACAGCGCTAGGGCGATCGCCGCCGCCGCATACATGGCGCCCAGATTAAGTCCGCTTTCAAATACGGTGAGAAGGGCCGTCACGGGGGCTAACCTCCTAAATAGGTTTGGAGAATCTCATCGCGCCGGGTCAACTCCTCGGGATCGCCGTCCCAAACGAATTTCCCATTATCGACCAGATAAATGTGATCGACAAAATCGACGATACGGCTGATATTTTCTTCAACGATCAGTATCGTGCGGCCTTCCGATTTGAGCTGACGAATGACGTCGTAGATCAAATCGACCGCGATCGGTGCCAGGCCCAGAGACGGTTCGTCGATCAGAAGTATCTTGCCACCTGTCATGAGACCGCGGCCGAGCGCGAGCATGCGGCGCTCTCCGCCCGAAAGCGTGTTCGCGATTTGAGCCTGTTGCTCCTCGAGCCTGGGGAATATCTCGAAAACGGTCTGGAGTCGTTGTTCCAACTCAGCTTGTGCGGCGAGCAAATAGGCGCCCATATTCAAATTATGAAGCACCGACATTTCGGAGAATACGTGATCTCCTTGCGGGATGTGGACAACACCCTGTTCAACGATTTTTTCCGGCTTTGTGCCTTTCAGTGAATTGCCATTGAGTCTTATGTCCCCCGACATCAATGGAATGAGGCCGGAGATGGTTCGAAGCAGTGTGGTTTTGCCGTGTCCGTTTGGGCCGATTATGCCTACGGCGGCGCCTTGATTGACGTTGAACGTAAGATCACGCAGCACCGCCTGCCGGTGATAGCCCGATGTCAGACCTTCCACCTCAAGAAGCGGCATGGCGACCATCATGCAGTTCCTCGTCGATGATATGGTCGAGCCGCCGGGCAGCACCTTCGCCGAGATAGACTTCAACGACCGTCTTGTCCTTGGTCAAACCTTCAGTGGAGCCTTCGTAAATCTTGCTGCCATGATGCATGATCATGACCCGATCCGACAGCGCCACCAGAAAGCGCATGACATGCTCGATGAGAACGATTGTCAGCGCATGATCCCGGTGCATTCGGCGGACCAGATCCATGACCAGGGAGATTTCATCGACATTGAGGCCGCCCACGGGTTCATCAAGAAGAATGAGCTTGGGCCGCGTGGCGAGCGCGCTCGCAATCATCAAGAGTTTCCGCTGCAATATGGGAATGTCTTGCGCTATGTCATTTTCGTAATCTTCTAGACCGGTGAATTCGATGACTTCATCGGCCAGGTCTTGCGAAGCGCGGTCGAAGCGCAGTTTCGGGAAAAATACATTTCGGGGACCGTAATAAGAAGCGCAGAGAATGTTCTCTCGCACCGAAAGGGTCTCGAAGGCGGCGTTGAGTTGATAGGTGCGCGAAAGACCCGCGTGGCAGATATCCACCGGGCTCATATTGGTGATCACATTATTGTCGAAGACGATCTCGCCGGCGCTTGCGGGGATGAGACCCGAGGTGACGTCGAACAGCGTGGTCTTGCCCGCGCCGTTCGGCCCGCCTATCCCCAGAATCTCACCCGGCTGAATGTCGCAACTCAGCCCATCCACCGCCGCCATGGCGCCGTAATATTTGAACACGCCCTGGAATGACAATAGCGGTGCCCGGCCTGATTCATCCACCTACGCAAGCTCCTCCTAGCCTTGGCAGCCTAATTCACCTTCAATTGAGGCAGCCCGCCATTGTCCTTGAACCACGGTGGGATCATGAAGTTCGAAACATTGTACGGCGGTGGCGAGATCAAGGCACGTTCTGGAGAATTTTCCTGAATTTGGAAGTACAGCGTCGGCATCCCCAGCGACGGATCGTTTGTCTCGGACGGATAAGGAACCGCCGATCGCGTCTCCGGATTGAATTTGACCGTGCCGAGTACACTGCGGTAGATCAAATTATTCAAGCGATCCGCAACTATTCTGTTCTGTTCAAAGTTGCCTGGTTCGCCGGAACCACCTGCCATGGCGGCCGCCATAGTCCAGTGGTACATATTAACATAGGTCTGACATCCAACGAGTGGGGTCGAATTCGCGCCGAAACGCGCGATGTATTTGTCCTTGAATTCATTACCCATATCATCTTGCAGCAGACCGATATCGGTGGCCACGGTCACGCCAATTGCGTTGTTCTGCGCGATGTCCGTGAAGACAGCCGAGATTGCGCCGAACTGATAATATGTCAGACAATCTATCGGATCCTGCATGAATTGATTCTGGCACTGTGCGATCTCCTGCGAGGCCCAATGCGTATTGACGAAGGCCGCCGGATCAACTTCCCTTACTTTGGCCAAAACCGGCCCCCAGTCAGACATGGGCGTCGCCACGATTTCCGGTCCGAAGGCAATTTCCCAACCGAATTCCGTCGCTGTTTTCGCCAACGCGTTGGCGATCGTGATCGAATACTCCGATGAGCCCGAGACCAATGCAATCTTGTTATTCCGGGGCTTCCACTGATCTGTGTCACGCAGCCACGAGATGAAATGGATGTAGCCGGGGCCGTAATTATATTCTGGAGGATCGGTCATAAAGGAACCGAAATGACGTTCGGGATCGCTCTTGTACACTGCGTCGTGACTGATGATCGTATTGTCATGCAGCTGAAGGATCCCGGTATCCGCGATCACTTCGTATTCGGCGTTATTGGAGCCAATGTTGTAACCGTTAATGATGACGTGGACACCGCGCCTGTCGATCAAGCGGTTGTACGCGCCGACCATTTCATCCGCGGACATATTTTTGCTGTCTTCGTAATAAGACTCCAGTGGCCGGCCGAGAACGCCGCCCATGGCATTGATCTCGTCGCGAGCCAATTCGATGCCATTCTTAAACTCTGCCGCATCGTGTGCCGCCCAGCCTGTAAACGCCAACGCGTGACCGATCGGAATCGGTTCGCCGGTGGCGGCTTTGCCATCGTTCATTTGAGCCAGCATGCCGGCGCCCGCTGCAACGGCTCCCGCACCGCCAACTACGGCGCCTTTCGATATATCTCGGCGGCCGAGGCCGCTCTTCCCAACATTGGAATTCATGGCGCCAGAGCCTTGTTTGAAGCCGTCAGGCTTTTTCATAGTGGGTCTCCCTGAGTTAGTATGCTAGCCGATGCCTTAGATCGAGGTTAGCTTTTCGTTCTGGGCTTCAGTGCCCTTCTTTGTGTCTTGGAGCTTGGACGAGCGCAGGGCGTATGCCCAATTCACACATATTCGCTGACCCCTGTCTCGTGGGTCCGATTGGCGTTAAGCTGGGACGCTCAACCGCAGTAGATCGACCTATTTTGACGTTCATGCTATTTTAATATTTTGCTATTTGTCAAACAAAAAAGGGTCCCCAAACGCCCTTGCACGCAAGACGCAGAGGTCCGAAACACTGGAGGTGAATCTTCCTTGTCGATGCCCATGATTCATTGGGTCCCCTGTCCTTTTTCGGTCGCATTGACCAGACAGGCCATGTTTCCGTAGGGGTGCTTGTTCTCGTGCATGAGCTGATGGGCGTGGCCGATATGATCGAAGTCGAAGGTGCTCGATAGACAGGGATCGACCTTGCCCGCAATGACCAGATCGTTGACCGCCGCGGCCTGTTCATCATTGGCCAGGTGACTTCCCTGGAGACGTTTTTGCATCATCCAGTGGTAGCGCAGGTCCAGGGTAATATTGTAGCCCGTGGTGCCGGCGCAGATGACGATCAGCCCACCGGTATCGCAGATGAAACCGGATGTGGGAAGGGTCGCTTCGCCCGGATGCTCGAACACGATCTTGGGGCTCTTGCGTTCGCCGACCGCCTCCCAAACCGCCTTGCCGAAAGCACGTGCGCCTTTCATCCAGGCCCCCCACTCCGGGCTCGCGGTGTCGGGCATCTTGCCCCAGTGATCGAAATCGCTTCGGTTGATCACGCCAACGGCGCCATGATCGAGGCAAAACTGGCGTTTGTCTTCATTGGAGATCACCGCCACCGGTTTGCCGCCTTGGGCCGCGACGATTTGCAGCGCCATGGAACCGAGTCCGCCGGCCGCCCCCCAAACCAGCACCACGTCGCCCTCTTCGACGGTATTCGGCGCCCAGCCCATCAACATGCGATAGGCCGTCGAGGCACAGAGCATGTAACAGGCGGCCGCCTCCCAACTCAGGTGTTTTGGCTTCGGCTGAAGCTGATGGGACTGCGCTCTCGCGAACTGGCAGTAACTGCCGTAATTGGTCTGGTACCCCCAGATTCGGGTCGACGCAGCCAGCATAGGGTCCTTGC
>JAPULJ010000529.1 GCA_027295145.1 Alphaproteobacteria bacterium
GACCATGGCCCGGCTTGCGCGCGCCCACGGTAACAGCCACGGCCACGAACAGGATGTGCAGGAACACAAACAAAGCGAAAGTGGGTTTCAGCGCAATTACTGCCGCGTAAACCAATCCCAACAGGAGAGGCGGGATTGGCTGCGACCCGTGTTCGGCGGGGTCGGCGGCAAGAAAAATCGCGGCCAGCATTAAGGCACTGCCGGAGTACAGCGCCGATACATTCACGTACTGCGGGTTGATGGCGACCAACGCCACCATGGCGAATACCGCGTTGGGCACCATGGCCGGCCGCTGCCACGCGAAGCCCGCGATCAGCAGAAGGCAGAGAAACAGAGCGAAGACCGCATCGAAACCATTGATGTACTGGACTGGAAAATGAGCTGTGACGAACCCCTGCAGGAACGCCTGCCCACCAAGGGTTTCCCAGCCGATGGCGCTCAACGGGCTGCCGAACAATGTGCCGGTCTGCAGCATGCGCACTGGGTGTGATAGGTACTTCTGAAAATCGTCATGGTAATTGTATGCTGCGGGCGGCAGTTGAGTGGCGATGACAAAGGCCAACACCCCGATCGCTACTGCCATCAACAGCGTGCGTCCTGCGAGCGCTTGTCCTTGCGGCAACGATTCAAACCAGCTCTGGCGCGTGTTCCATAGTGAGAACAGGAACAGGATAATTCCAATGACCAGCATGGCGGTCAGGGATCTCGGCTCGGCCAACCGGGTAAGGTTCAGCAACCCGCCCATCGACACCCAAAGCGCCATGCCCAAGGCGATGGTCACCGCCCAGGATCCATCTGCCATACCCAAAAAGTGGCGCAAGACTCGACCCCACCCGAACAAGGCGCAACAATATCCGGCAATGATAACGGCGGTCGTGAAGAATAATGGCTCCATGATATCTATGAGCAGCTCGGCCGGGGGACCAGCCTGCCGATATTGCGAAAGTCAAAAATCACAATAGGTTGAGTCAAAGTGGAGAACCCTGATCACTTGCGCGTCATATTTTTTGACTGGTCACTGTAAGTAAATTCAAGGTGTTCACGCAACGTGAATGTGTCCGTGTGATCGAGCGAGAGATGTCCAAAGAACATCACAGGAGTCCCTCATTTGGACAGAACTCGCTGTCCACTAATTATACAATCATTAGAGCAAGGTGCATTTGTACCACCCGCCGCTTATCGAGCTGACTTGATCGCTAGTAGATTGCCCAGCGTCATGAATGACCTCTGTGGGCCTTGGCTGTGCGGAAGCCCTTGATCATCTATCGCCGAAGCTTTTCGGCTCTTGAGACAGGATTTCCGCGCACAGCCGCTTGGCTTCGGCCAATCGTCCTGCCTGGTAGAATGACGCCGATGCTTTCAGCTTACTATTTGTCGATGCCGACCCACGATTTTGGCGCGTGTCCTGCCCGCGTTTCCTGGGGCCCGCGCGCCTTTGTCTTCTGTTCAATTGACAATTTCCAGACGAGTCGGTTGGGGCAGCAAGATTAGCGCGAAGCAGAAATCTAGCCGCGACCCCTCGCATGGTCGACCTTCAAGAAGCAGGTGCGAGGGCTATCATTGGCAGGAGAAATTCCAGTAGGGGAATCCGGCGCTTGGAAGAGCGAGCTGACGCCCAAACAGGCGAAACGGATTGAACGGGACCATGGCGAGCAGATGGAGCGATTCGGCTATCTATGTCCGAATTGACGTCGGTCGAGAGCCGTCAGAGTCCGAATTGAGCGCGTTCGGGCACCATAAAGTAGCTGGTCATTTTATATTTGACCTCGCGCAGCGGCGGCGCGCCGCGATGGGGAAACATCCAATAGGGCGGAAACAGAACCATCGTGCCCTGTCGCGGTTGGAGCGCCTTTTTTTGCAAGGGAAACTCGGTACGACCGCCGTCGTTGACATCGGTTAGGTAGGTCAGCACAGATAGAAAACGGCGATAGGTGCCCATGGGGCCGGAGTCGATATGCCAGCCGAACTCCTGTCCGGGACCGACTTTCTCGACGACCGGTGTCGAGAGGGTCGTTTCCTCTCGCTTCAAGATGAACTCGAGGCCGGAGAACCTTGCGGCGTAGTCGTGCAAACAATCGATCGTTTTCTGATTCACGAATTCTCTGAGTTCGGCCCATCCCGGCCCCTTCATAACGACCATCTCGCCGCCGCGGGCGGACTCGACGATTCCCGCGGCGGTCTTGCTGGCTTGCCGGCTCGGATCGCGCTCGAAGGCGTCGATGATCCTTCCGCAAATATCGGCCGGCAGTCCGCCGTGGTAGAGGACAATATAATCCCCCAGGACGGCCTCCCGCCTCGCCTGCGTCTTTCGGTTTCGCTTCGCCACCGGGATACTGGCCCTTATTTCACATAGTGTGCGGTCCGGACGCGCCGTGGCGCTGGCCGCCAATGAATATCATGGATGAAAATTATAGGGCAGAAAATCCAATTATTCTATTCGTTATGACCGCCTTCGATTAATGCGGCCTGAAGTGGTCCCAGAAAGCGCTCGTAATTACGCCACCGTTGAACCGAGCTGCTGTACAGTGGTCGACGCACCTGAAGGCGGCTTGCGGTCGCGACGTGCCGTTCCGTCTCGTGGAAGGACAGGCACTGGGTTTGCCACTCGAGACCGCAATAGGAAATCAGTTCGCGACTAAGGCCCTCCTGGTCGTCGATTAAGGAACCATAGTCGATATGAAAGATCGTATCGGGGTAAATTTTTTCCCAATAATCCATCAGTTTCTCGTACTGAATATAGAAATGACCAAGGTCGGCGAGATCGTTCGTAAAAGCCTTGGGTTCGGCAAAGTGCCCGAAATAATTTGAAAGGCAGACGTCGAGAGGATCTCGTCTGCAGTGTATGATGGGAGCGGCGGGGAAGAGTGTCCGGATCAGGCCCAAATACAGGAAATTCATCGGCAGCTTGTTGACGACCCTGCGGGCGTCAGGGGAGATTTTATGCAATTTTTCCATATACTTAACAGTAATGACCTCTGCTTGACCGGTGTCGAGGGAACGGACGGCGTCGGTCCAGATCTCTTTGACTGAGATGCGCTCTGCTATTTGTGGAATATCAGGCAGTTCGCCCGCGCCGTGGACCTCTGAATGGCTGGCGAGGATTTGCTCTACCAGGGTTGTTCCCGACCGCGGCATTCCGAGCACAAAGACCGGGCGCCTCGACAAATTACCCTTGATACCGCCTTCGGCCATCGCCCCGAGTGGAAAAGCGGCGATGATGGCGCCGATAAGTGATTCCGACGCAGCCGCAGAATAGCTCCCAGAGGTCCGGCGCAGGTGTTCCAGCCAAATGTCGTTGGCCAATTTGAAGTGGGTGAAGGCAGTGTCAAATTCTCCAAGCCGATCGAGAATTCGACCGAGCGCAAAGTGCCGGCTGCGCTGCCCCATTATCGGCAACGACCGATCCACGCGTATGTCGATGACTTTGCGATACCAGGCCGAAGCTTCTTCATTTTGGCCAAGTGCTTCCAGGACTTCACCAATATTGGTAATCGCTTCCACATGATCCGGGGCCAAGCCAACAGCGCGCTGTAGGTCTTCCAGGGAATCCTCCAAGCGCCCTTGTTCCAATTTAATGATTCCCAAATTGTAATGGGCCTGGACCAGCGTCGGATCGATTTTCACCGCCAGGCGATAGCTTTCGAGCGCGGCTTTGACGTTCCCCATTTGACGATGTGCATTACCAAGATTGGAATGTGCCTCGGCGAGGTTGGGATCGATGATCAGCGCCTTGCGGTAGGAGGCGATCGCGTCGTCCAGCCGGGCCTCCGCTTTATGAGCCCGGCCGAGATTGAGATGGGCGTCGGCGAAGTCCGGGCGCAGTTCCAGCGCCCGGACAAAGTGATCCGCCGCGTCCGCCGGCCAGCCCACGGCCGTAAGTACGACCCCGAGGTTATTGTGCGCCTCCGCCAGATCGGGATTTACGGCGATCGCTTCGCGATAGTGCTTGATCGCGCCGGTAAACTTGTGCCGGGCGTGAAGCACGTTACCCAGGCCGAGGTGCGCTTCGGCGTTGCGCTTGTCCAGCGCCAGGGCTTTTTGGTAACAAGCCGCCGCGTCGGTGAGCCGACCCTCGGCCAGTCGCGCGTCACCCAATGCTAACCGATATAAGGGGGTCCGCGGGTTGTGCTTGATCGCGCGGGTGAGCAAAGTGATGGCGACGTCGATCCGGCCGGTTTGCTGCGCGAGGGTTCCCATCAGGTAGAGAGCCTCGTGATCGGCAGGCTGGACCTTGAGGACGTGGCGGTAGATCCGCTCGGCCGCGGCGAGTTCGCCGGCCTTGTGATGCCTGAGCCCGGTTTCCAGCTTGGCGCGAGGGTCCATCATGGCCCCACTATGCCGAAGCTTTCCAGTCGGACCAAGCGACCGATCGGCCACGGTTCCACCACCGCAAACCCGCCGGCCTCATCCGCGAAACCCGATTTGGCGGATTTACGTCCGAAAATCAGTGTGGAATTGGTCGAAGATTCGAGTGCAGGGGGGGTCCGAAGGATCAGCAAAACAGCGCGATGTCATGGCACCGGCTGGACAAAAATCTTCACTGTTAGAGCTCGAGATCCAGGCGGTCGGTTGCGTGGTTTTTGTCTCGCAAACGCTCGGTGGCCTGCGCCTGATATTTGTCCAGAGCCTCGAGCATTCGTTCGGTGAAGCCGCGGTCCGTGCCGGCGAAGTTTGGGATTAGGCGCTGGGTTCCGGGCCGGAAGGCATCGGCCGACACGGGTCTCACGACGATGGGCACCGGGAGCGCGCCCGGTCCTGGCGATACTGGCCTGAGCGGAATTCCGCCTTGAGCGGATTGGGTTCGGTCGGTCTCGCCGTCAACGACCCCCGCAATCGCGACCGGCTTCGGTCCCGCATTGGGGATCGCGCCAGCCAGC
>JAPULJ010000053.1 GCA_027295145.1 Alphaproteobacteria bacterium
ATACCTCGCGGTTGCGGGTCTCGAAGCCCTACTCCGGCGCTGGCAGCTCATCGCACTCGAGACCGCGGGGCAGGGTTCGCTGTTCGATCTGCGATTGAAGGTGTTCCGCCACCTCCAACGACTGCCCGCGCGGTTCTTCGATCGCACCCCGATCGGTCGGTTGGTCGGTCGAGTGACAACGGACATCGAGGCCCTGCAGGAGGTGTTCTCCTCCGGTTTGGTCACGATTCTCGGCGACTTCGTGTTTCTGATCGGGACGCTCGGGGGGGCAAAGCGGACTTCGATTTTGGGCCGTTGGATGTCTCCTTGTAGCCAAAAGCGGAAATTTGTATTGTCATTAGCGTAATACAAGATTCTCCGCCTAGCCGCGTACATCAAGAAGTGCCAGCAGTACAGATAGGGTTAGAACCGAAATTACCGTCGATAGCACGATACTGGCCGATGACCGGCGGACATAAACGTTATGTTCCTGGGCCAGAACGAATGCCGTGGAGGCTCCGGGCAATGCCGCCAAGATGACGGCGCTTTTTGCCCAGAACGGGTCTACAGGAAAGACATAAACAGCTAACCAATACGTAATCACCGGCTGGGCTACTAGCTTGAGGACAACCAGCCAACAGACCTCCTTAAATTCCGCTAGAATAGGCTGGTCAACGAGGGCGAGCCCAAGCGCAAATAGTGCCGCTGGCGCGGCCGTCGCTGCCATAAGGTTGAAAAAAATTTCGAACGGTTTGGGTACAGGAACCGATAAAACCGAAAACACAAATCCCGAGGCCACTGCTACCAAGAGGGGGTTGCGGATCAAGGTTGCGGCCACTTCCGCCAGCGCCTGGCCCAGCAATACTTCCCGATTTCGTTGAAATTCCAACGCCGTGATTGTCCCGCCGACTAACAAGAGGATAGAGCACAAAGTCGCGATAATCGGAGGCATTACCCGCGCCTCGCCAAACGTTGTTAGGAACAGTGGCAGGCCGATAAAGGTAACGTTGGGAAAAACGGCGGACAGTCCATGAAGGGTTAGCGTGGCGCCTCTGTGACGGAACAGGAACCAGCCAACGCCAAGCGCGATCAAAAGTGTAAGCACCGTTCCCAAGACGAAAGTGCCGATGAACGGCCAGTTTAAGATGTCGGCAACCTGGGCTCGGGCCGTAAACACGAAAAGAGCCGATGGCAAGGCGAACAAATAGACAAAGCGATTGAGCGCAACCCCCGATTCCTGGCCTAGGATTTTCCAATGCCCCGCCAGATACCCGACCGCGATAATCGCAAAAATGGGGAAGGTAATGTTGATCAGTATGTCCATGACGCGCCCCTGTCGTCCCCAAAATGATGGGCGGTTATACTATTTTTGTCGGCCCGAGTATTCCTCTAAACAATTGTCCCATTGGAACCCTCAAGTTGATGTGCCGCAAATTGCTGACGTCGGCTCCGGGTCACGAACGGAAGTCCAGCGTGAGCCTCAAAATGTCGCTTGTTGGGGGCAAAGCGGACTTCGATTTCGGACGCCTGGATGTCTCCTTGTAGCCAAAAGCGGGCATCGGAGTGCCCCGCGTTTTACTTAACGACGATCACCAAAGCAGGTCGGCATTGGCCGACTTCGATTAATAAACCTCAACCACGGGGGCCAGGTCGTTCGACGTAGTGCCGCGCACCATGCCCTCGGTGTTGTAAGGCATGGTGACATTGCCATCCCTATCGACCGCGATAACGCCGCCACGCAAGCCCTTGGGGGGCAGTTCGTGCTTTATGAGGCCCGTTGCCGCCTTCTCCAGGGAAAGGCCTTTGTACTTCATCGCGGCGGTGATGGCGTAAGCGACAACATGACGCATGAAGAGTTCGCCGTGTCCCGTCGCGGAGATAGCGGCCGTCTTGTTGTCAGCGTAGGTGCCGGCGCCGATGATGGGCGAGTCGCCGACCCGGCCCGGAGTCTTGGAGCCAAACCCGCCGGTCGATGTTCCCGCCGCCAGATCGCCACAGCGGTCCCGCACGACGGCGCCCACGGTGCCACCCTCATCGCCAACGCTCAGGTCCGCCAGGCGACGGAACGTTGTCTCGTAGACTTCCGCGCTATTCTTCTTGGCCGCCGTCGCCGTGAGCGTATCGTCCGGGTTCAGCCGGTAAGTAGTGATGAAACCGCCCAGGTCACTTGGTTCGGTTACCTGGAGCCCCCCGCCCACGAATATAGCTGTGAAGCGTCGATGTAGCCCCTCACCAAAAGAGGGATTCGGACCATAGGCATGGACCACCTTTGCGCCGTGGGGCTCGATCTTTTCGACCACCAGCACATGTTTCAGGGAAATCCCGACCCAGACGCCCGCCCAAGCGCCCGAAAAAGCCGCCTTGTTTTTCGCGATATCTTCATCGGGCGGCATGATCCGAATATCGTCCGGCAAAGGCACGTCGCTAAAGTTCTGTCCGCCGTAGTGGAAGTAGGACACATCCGCGACCGCCCCACTATTCTCCCGAACGAACTTATCGGCATCCGGACCTACCATCATGACGTGGCGGGTCTCGTCCATCACCAACCTGGCCGCCGAGATCGGGTTACGCACGGCCTTGACCGAGGCCACGGCGCCGGCCTTGTGCAGTCGTCCCTCCATGATCGAGGCGTCCATCTCGACTACACCGGCTTTGTTGGCGATGGCACCCTTGCCCGCGTTGAAGACGCCGGAATTTTCCATGCCCGCGATGACCGCCTCGACAACGTCGATCGCCCGCGCACCCGAGGCTAGAACAGCGCGTGCTTCGGTCAAGCTTTGCTGCACAATGGCGGCCTTGGGCCCGTGGTCGCTGCGCGCAAAAACCGCTCCACCGTGTATTGCAAGGGCGAAGATCTCATCCGCCTTGCAGAGGCCCCTCATCACCACGGCTAGAGGGTTCCCGGTATCAGCACTCTGCGCCTGGGCGCGTGCCATGCTCCCGTTAGGCCCTACTAGCCCTACGAGCAAGAGCGCGGCCACTCCCGCACCCAACGCAACGGTTTGCATGATGCACCTCTCCCTTAATACGTTAGTAAGAGCCTTGAAGGTATAGACTTAGCACCGATAGAAACGGTGACCGCGCAGCGGGAATGGTCTCGGAAAAAAGCGGTCTTCGAATAATAACTCCGCGTACGCTGCGCTGATCTGTTGGTTTCGATGCCCTACCTCCGAAAGGCCGAAACTCATGCATGTTCGACGCACCATTCTTTGCCTTGCCGCCGCCTTTCTGTGGACGACTTATGATCCCGGTATGGCGTTTGGCCGGTCGTCCGAGTTGAAGGCGGCTTTCAACAATTACAGCATATTGCACCAACAAGGTCGCTATTCGGAAGCCGAACTCTATGCCCTTGAAGCCTTAAGACTGGGGACGGAAGAGTTTGGCCCAAATCATCCGTCCACTGCCACACTTCTCAACAACCTAGCGGCACTCTACCACACTCAAGGTAAGTACGCCGAAGCTGGGCTGCTCTTCAAGCACGCTCTGGAGATCAGGGAAAACGCCCTGGGACCCGAGCATCCCGAAGTGGCCATGAGCCTTAACAACCTGGCAGAACTATACCGCGCCCAGGGTCGCTACACCGAGGCCGAACCGCTCAAAAAACGCTCCCTGATGATCTTGGAGAAGGCTCTCCAGCCCGAGCACCCCAACGAAGCCACAGGCCTCAACAATCTTGCACTACGCTACTATGCCCAGGGGAGATACACCGAGGCCGAGCTGCTCCATATGCGCGCTCTGGCGATCCGGGAGACGGTCCTGGGATCGCGGCACCCCGACGTGGCCCAGAGCCTCAACAACTTGGCAGATATCTACCGCGTCCAAGGCAGATACGCACGGGCCCAGACGCTTTACCTGCGCTCCCTAGTGATCCGGGAGAAGACCCTGGGACCCGAGCATCCCGAAGTGGCCACAAGCCTCAACAACCTGGCAGTCGTCTACAACGCCCAGGGTAGGTACACGGAAGAGGAGCCGCTCCATATGCGCGCTCTGGCGATCCGGGAGAAGACCCTGGGACCCGAGCATCCCGAAGTGGCCACAAGCCTCAACAACCTGGCAGTCGTCTACAGCGCCCAGGGTAGGTACACGGAAGCCAAGCCGCTCCATATGCGCGCTCTGGCGATCCAGGAGACAGTCCTAGGACCCGAGCATCCGGATGTGGCCACGAGCTTGGAAAACTATGCTGCACTACTCCGACAGACTGTGCGCGCCGATGTGGCTGAGAGGATGGAGGCGCGCGCCAAAGCGATCCGTGCGAAGTTCAAACCCGAGCCCGAGCAGGAGACCCAGGTGCTGTTCAAGTCAGACGGCTCGGTGTCGGGAAAACCGAAGCATGCAAAGGATCAACTTTGAGGCCCACTTTGACCAAGATTGATTCATGCGCCTAAGGCGGTCGAATGCTGGAATCATGGAAAGTACCGACATGAGATTGCTGCGCAGGCTCAATTCGAATCATGACTTCGACGATCCGGCGACCGCCATAGTCGTCGACGTTCTGCTAGTGGCCGTGATCGTTGCTGGCGCGTTGTTCCTCCTGTCGCTGACGGCTGTTGCTGCGGAAGGACGATGGCAGCAGGTTGAGAATAAGACGAACTGTGCAGTTTGGGACCCTTATCCGCACTCAAAATCCACGGTGACATGGAGTGGTACTTGCGAAAACGGAAAGGTAGGGTACGGCCGACCAGACATCCTAAGTGTAGGACAGACCGCTAGTGAAAGTTTGTTCGCTGACTAGTGCCCCGGACAATCAATGTAAACTTCCGCTTCGGGTCAACAACGGAAGTCAGTCGAGGTCGCTGGAATGTCTGCTTACGGAGGTAGAGCGGACCTCGATTTCGGGCCGCTGGATGTCTGTTTGTAGCCAAGAGGAGAAGTCGGTACTGCCGAAAGAGGTCGAG
>JAPULJ010000530.1 GCA_027295145.1 Alphaproteobacteria bacterium
GTAGACAGGAAGACGGTGTCATTTTCAGCGTTGCTCGATGAGACGCTGTATCGCTTGGTGAGCGATGTGGGCAATGCTGCCTAACGCTCTCCTTATTCTAACCATTCATCGGCCTGTGTGACAGGCGGCCCGATCATCGACCATGGACGCGGCCGATGGTAAAGGCCAGCCCATGCCCTTCGTGGCCCTCGGGACTGTCGGTGTGGAGGACCAGATAGGCGGCGGAATAGTCCGGATCCTTGTTCATCGCATCGGAGCCGGCAAGCGTGCGTGAGGTGGGAAATCGTATGTCGCGGACACTAAAACCAGTGATGGTTATGGGCATTGCAATGAATCTCCACCGTCCATTGGATGTGAGTTTCCGATTGATTGTATGACATTCTTATCCCGGATCGAGCACGAACCACGCCTCTGTTCGCTTTGGATCGCGAGCGTCTGGTCACGGGACTGCAGAAGGCCAACGTTCCGGTTTAGCCCGGCATCTGAAGATTCAGAACTTAGTGGCCGGAGGATTATCGATGTCAGACCGGGCTGCCGCCGGTGTGCGACGACTTGATTTTAAACGACCAGCCATCCGGGCCGGGAATGAAAAATGAGCTGTGGATGGTGCCCGATTTGATGCGTGTTGGCTTCATTCCCATCTTCGCATATTTCGAACGCGCCTTTTTCACATCGTCGACCATGAAATCGACCGGAGCTTGGGTGCTTGGCTTGGTGCGGTTACGCGATTTCTCGAGTATCAAGTGCGTTCCGCCGCGAAGTTCGAGCACGGCAAAAGTGTCTTTTTCAAAAATTTTGCGTAGCCCGAGCTCTTGTAGGAATGCGCTCGTGGTGAGCACATTCTTAACCGGCAAACATACATGCCCGACGGCAACAGGTGGTCGTTTGTCAATGGTATTGACCATTCGTGTCCTCCTATCTCAAATTAACCACACAGGATTTTCTTGACAAATTGACGTTGTAACGCCGACATAATGAACGCGCGCGACCCCGCCGAGAATTTACTCTGACAATGCCTTCAGTACATATGCTGCAAGACGTCCGAGGCGCCGAATGTGTCGCCGCCCCAGTCCGGTTCATCCTGCTCGCTTCTTTCTTTTTCCAAATTCTCGCGCACGATTTCGCCGAACGCGTCCTTCGCGTAACGGCTATTCCAATGCTTCTGAAGAAAGGTCTCGAAGGCCTCAGTCGTTCCCTTGGATTTGGCAATGGCCCAATCCTGGGTTGCGGCATCGTCCGGCGTCACGCTCTGGGCCGCAGGCTTCCCGCCATTGGCCAGCAATGTCAAAATGAAGATCTGTGCCGCAGCGATCAGGAGTGAAATCCGGCGCATGAGCCTAGCAATGGTTTGCATGGATTGATCGATACCGAAGAGGCACACGATAGGCGATCCCGGAGCATTTGCAAGCCTCTGTTCCCGTCGCCAATCACTGGCGCCGACTAAAAGACTCGCCCAAAATGGCGTATTTGCGCCGGGCTGTAGTCCATCAATTCCTGCCGCGGTTCAATTTTTCGCAACGGTGCGATCTCGAGGGACACCTGCTCCACAAACCCTGGAATCGCCTGCAAGTCTTCGATCGCCGCAGCAAGACGGCGAAAATCATTGGGTTGAGGGAGCAGCTTGATCCTGAGATAACCCACATGCCGGCCATGTCTTGCCGCTGATCTTCGGGCCTCGATGACCGCCTCCACATTGCGGCAGAGTTTGACGGGATTTACGAATTCGAAGTGGTAGCTGATCTGAGCGTCGGCCACGGCGATCAACTTGATCCAGTAGTCGGCCGAGCGCGTGCCATTGGTGGTAACAAGGTTCCTGTGCCTGCGTTCGAAGATATGGGTGCAGAGATCGAGGAACCCAGGATGCAGGGTCGGCTCGCCGCCGGCAAAGCAAAATCTCGCTGTCAGGGCTCGGTCCTCCGCCTCGCTCATCAGGCGGTCGGCGGTACGGACCAGCAGATCCTGATCCTTGTGGGCTTCGAATTTGTTGTGAAGGTTCGACGTGCAGTAGCTACAGTCGAAGTTGCACCGCCGGCCAAGGTCCCAATGTACATAGAAGCCCTTATGAATTGGGCTCTCCACCGCTGCAGCCTGCGCGAGATCGATTTCCTGTGGCAGCGATACCCCATAGACCCCGAAGAGATCCCGATAGGTCCGGTCCCGGGCCTTACTGAGTTTGATCTCTGTCCCGCATGTGCAGGCGTCCCGCGTGCAAGTGATCCAGCCGTCCGCAAGGTCAAAGCCGGTATCGATATGCCCAAGTGATTCACCGACTCGACATGTGCCTCGGTAGACTTGCCCATCGTGATCAATATAGATGTTGGCTTGGCCGGTCGAACAGAGCCAGCCGTGCCAGCGATTGAGCGAACGGCCCTTGATCTCTTGCGTATCGAAGAATTCGTGCCTCCCGTGCCGGTCGTAAATTACGACCACACCTCGGGGGCGCCTTTGCGTCCCCTGCTTTTTGTCCGCGGTCGCATCCATAGCGAGAATCAGAGCCCCCAGTTTTGACTAGCCATTTCCGCGCAACCAAACCGCGGCCCGTTTGCGGGCGTTATCCAATTGCGCAGGTGTGAGTTTCTTCTTGATCTTCTCAAGCCGGCTCTCGGCCTCTTCTCTTTGTTTAGGTCGCTTGCGGTCGGCCGTCTCGGCCGCAACGATAAAGTTAAAGGCAGCCTCCTGCAAATCCTTGGCGACTCCCTGGCCATTCACGAACATTCGCCCGGTGGCAATTCGCGCCGGTGCAAAGCCGAGGTCGGCACTCAACTCGAACAATTCGAGCGCCTTGCCAAAGTCCTGGGCCACGCCATTGCTGTCGCGATACATGCGACCCAGTTGAAATGGTGCGAAGCGATTGCCACGGTTCGTGGCCTTGGAAAGCCATTGCAAGGCCTGGTCGTAATCCGGCTCGCCAGCCTCGCTACCCAGATAGAGCGTGCCAAGGTTGTTCATGGAGTTGGTGTTGTTCAGTTCGGCGGCAATTTTGTACAGGCGGACGGCCTCGTCCAGATCCCTTGGAACACCTTCACCTTGGTTACTCTGGCCGCGCCGATAGAGATTTGCGAGGGTATCTAAAGCATTGGGCCAACCGTTGTCGGCGGCCAAGTGGTACCAGATGATCGCCTCGTTCAAGCTCTTGTCGACGCCCCAGCCGAGCTGGAACATCTCCCCGATGTTCGTTCGGGCGCGCAGGTTGCCCAGCTGGGCAGCCTGCCAATAAAGCTTGTACGCCTCGCCGTAATCGCGGTCCCGTCCCTTACCGGAGACATACATGAAACCGAGGTTGACCAGTGCGGCACTGTATTCTTGCCGTGCGGCCACACGATAGATAGTTTCTGCCAGAGGATACTGTCCAGTGATATCCATCAGGCGGCCGAATTGAAACAGAAGGCGGGGGTTCTGCGGATATTCGGCCACCGCCGCCGCACACTCGCGGATGCCCTCGCGTACATTGACAAGGCCCCATGGAACACCACGGCCGACTCTCCGAGGGTCATCAGGGTCCGCGGCGACGATATCGCAGCGAGAAATGATGCTCGATATCCCGTCTGTGACCCGCTTTTCCTCGGGCACTTCGAAGGCGGCGTAGTTCAAACCGGGGCTGGCCCCGCGGGTCAGTCGCAATTCTTGGCTGCGTTGTAGCGCGTTGGCGGTATAGATAGACTCCGGAAAGTGTTGCACGAAGAGCTCGAAATCGCCGATTCGCTGGCTCTCAAGTATCGAGTTCCACCAAATATCTGCCACGATGGCGAGGATATCTTCGGTCTCAAGAGTCGTGTCGCTGCGCTCGACAAGCGGCAGGGGAGACTCGGGCTTGGGTCGAAAAACAAACTTTCGCTCGATCGATGCCGAAATATAGGGCCGCTGCGCACCGTTGGTCCACTTCCGCACAGACCGCCGCACGTTGCGGAAGACGTCATAGATTTCCAACCCCGGAACCTCCAGGGCCGAGATCAAGGCGCCTGTGTAGGGGCTGTTGGGTCCGACGCCGTCAGAGGCGAAATGGCCGGCTTGGGTCGCAAAGCCGATGATCGTTTCGCCCTTGACGCCTTCCATGAAGGCGAGCCCTTTGCCGAACTCGTCGTTTTCTTCGCTTATCGGGTTATTGCGGCAGGCATCGAGTATGAAGATGCCAAATCCGATCCCGGCAGCGTGAAACAGAGTCACGACTTCATCGGCCGCCAGCGAATGGCTGCCTATTTGCTCAACATCACCCCAGCTGATGTCGATCGGCAGCAGGTAGTTGCGGCCCTCGTACTGGATGGCATGGCCGGCGAAAAAAAATAACCCGATGCTGCCCTTCGGCACCTCAGCTGTGAACCTCCACACCGATGATCGAAGTTCTTTTTCCGTGGTGTTCTCTTTCAGAAAGACAGTGAAGCCAAGCTCCTCCAAAACACCGGCCATGGCCCTTGCGTCATTTTTAGGATTGGGCAGGACGCCGATGGTGGCGTAGTCGGAATTTCCGATGACGAGTGCGAAGCGGAGTTGCGCTTCGGCAGCGTCGGTGATCGAGATCATTAGAACCGTAAACAGGCAGAGAAACTCGAATATCCTTCTCGAGATTGGTCGCATGCTCTCGCCTGCACCTGTCGGCATGTTGCCCGATTTCAGTACTCTTGAGCCAGCGGTCACGAAGTTGATGTCTCTTCGATCGGCTCGACGCCGAGAAGCCGGTCGACAAATCCAGGCGGCGGTGGTGCGATGCAGATCGCCGTTTGCGGCCGCCACTTCCGGTGCCAATGGCCGGCACGGCGTAGTAACTCACTCGTCCAGTCCAGATCTGGCGCTATCCGCCGGCGTTCCTCCTCTGGCGGTACGTACTCAAACACGATGCGGTGCCAGCGAAGGGGTGCAAAGTCTTTAGAGTCGATGATGAAGAGAGGGGCGAGGCGCTCAATGCCGATTTGCTCGCAAGTGACAAGATCGATAGCCCTCTCCAAGGCCGGCGCTTGAGCACCTAGGCAGACGAAAGCCACGACAGGCAGGCTCCGGGCCGAGTAGTTCCAGCGCCCCGGGGAGGTCGCAATGGCTTGAGTCAGATGTGGCGCGACATCCTTGCGAGTTTGTTTAAGAAACGCTGCAGTCAACTTTTCGTCCTTCACCTGATAGTTCGGCACCGTCTGCGGGGGGTCGCCTAGCGGCAAGGTTTCAACCGCCCGAACTGTGCCCCCTGATTGTAAATCTAAGTTCGCCATATCACAATTCTCGGTGGCGCTTCGCTTCGCTATTGGATTGGCTGCGCGGCCGACTTCGCCCCGCCATACCGCTCGAGCCGCTGCGATCGCCCGATCTAGTCGCCCGTGATCGCGTTTGGCTCGGACTTCAGCCGACATCGAACCGGTTGCAATGCGCAGGAGGTCATGGCAGTACCGGTGAAGCTCCTCAACGGCGCGCTGGGCACGCCCCATCTGGAGATTTCGGGTTATTCGCATGCGGTTGATGCTGCTAATTTCCTCAATACGTTCCCGGAGCTTGCGTCGAAATCTGGAGTTTTGAATTTCGAGCCGTTCGGCCTTGGCAGTATAACGGGCCACCGTGAGCATTTGATCACGGTGCTCTTGGTCGACCTCTGCCAGCCGCTCTCTGGCGTCATACAGGAGGTCTTGCGCCATCTGCAAATAGGCCAGTATTTGCTGTGGATGAACTGCATGGCATGCCGGCTCCTGACACACATCCGTCGCCGAACTCGGGCCCTGGGACGGGTCCACCAATGTACTCACCTGTTTATTAACTATCGTCATGACCCGGGCTTGTTCGCGAAGCAAGCCGTCTAGCCTAATCCAGGACGAGACCTCCTCAGCTTGTTCAGATTCGCCCATGCGGCGCCTAAAAACTGATCCGCTATCTCCGGTCTTCATTACTTTACCTTATGTTCGACGCATCTTTTTTCGGTCAAGTTCGCCGGACCAACTTGAGCCATGGACGCGATCAGCCGCGCGGCCTGAACGGCGCCGTTTGACCATGCCACCTCGCGACAGGCTTCACGCATGTCTGATCGCAAAACCGGGTTCATCATGCGCGCGATCAGTCTGGGCGCGGAGTCGGGGTCGGCCGGATGCAGGAATTCCGCGGCGCCTCGATCACGTGCGAATTCCGCTCGCGCCCGCTGGTTGTCCATGCCCGGGCTGACATTGGGAACGAAGATTGTCGGCAGGCCGGCATTGATGATTTCATGAAAGGAATTATAGCCTGCCGTACTGATGCCGAAGTCGAAGGCTGCAAGAAAGCGTGACACCGGATACTCGCGGATGCGTAGCACAGCCTCCGGGAACAGGTTCGTGCGATTGGCCATGATCCAGTCGACAAAACAGACCTGGACATCGGCGTGGGCGAGCAGGACATCTTGAACGGACTTGAGGACGGGCCCATAGTCCTGGTTGTTTCCCGCACCCAAAAGAATAAGAACAGCGATGGAACTGTTCCGGAGACCCAAGACTGCGCGAGCCGCGCTGCGGGAAAGGCGCTCTTCGGGATCAAGCAGCATGATCGGATTGACACGGTGGCAATTGGACCGATGCTCGACGGTCAGGCCCCGGTCCCGCTCGTCGGCGATGTCGCGCGGCTCGATGAGCAGGTCAAATATGGACTGCCTCTGCAAGGCTACCTTTCCAGCGCCAGGCTCCCACATGCTGCGCCGGCACCATGCCATGTTCAAATCAGGTCGCCTGTTTTTCAGGCGCACCAGGGCCTCGTATGGCATGTTTCCGTCGAATACCAGGCAGGTGGCGCCATGGAAGTCGATTAGGGCTTCCAGCTCTTCGGTAAGTTGCCGGTTCCATACAATAGGATCGCACTCCAGATAGGCGTGGAATGGCAGGTACTCACAAAGAAATCCAAAAGATTCGACGACCGAAAGGCCTTGGGACATGGTCACGAAGACCGGATCCGTCTCGATTTCCAGCCGGCGCGCGATCGCCATCAGACGCGTGAGGTGACCGACACCAATGCCATTTGATGTGAAAAATAGCGGCCGTTGTGAATGAGAGTTTCGAGGAGTTGCAGGCGAACGCCTGGTGCGGGCCGGCCGATCAATCAAAGCCTCCAATCGGCTCAGATGAACCTGCGGCCCAAATCGCTCTGCGGCCCGTTGGGCAGCAACCTGGCCAAGGCGCTTGCGCCAAGGGCCATCCTCAAGCAATCGCTCAAGCAAATCTGGCACCGAATAGATATCGGCATAAACAGCGGCATCGCCAAAAACCGTCTCGAAATGCGGAGGCAGAATGCAGGGAAGGCCGGCGGCCATCGCCTCCAGGATATTTCGGCCGAAGGCCTCAACCCAGCTAATGTGGTGATAGTAGACGAAGACATGCAGTTGCTCGAGAAAGGCCCTAACCTCGAGATCGCCAAATTCATGTATAGTCCAGTTCGGTGGAATGGGTTTGTACCTGCGCCGGGTACCGTTGTCGACACCCAAAAATCGCACATCGAAGCAATGGTCGTCCGGCCAAGCGAGGACGGCAAGTTCACGATCGTGAGGCCATTTCTCCTTCTCCGGTCGGGAGTGCCGTCCAATTACCAACCGGCCTTGTTTCACCGCGGGCCGGCGTGTTGACCATCGCTTGGGATCGATCACGTTGATCCAATCGAATTGGAGCAAGGGCGGACTGGCCGCATCGCCCTCGAACTGCTTCCGGACATGGGGCCCCGTTGGCGCCCATACGATGCCGGGCCCGACCAGATCACAAGCGCTGCCATGAACCATCATAGGCTCGTAGTAGGGCAGGCTGTTCGCATCTTTTGGCGGCTGATGGGCAACCATGATTTTCCGCTTTGCCCGGATGTTCAGTTTGACCGGCAGGGGCTGAAGAAAAGTCAGGGGATTGCTCAGGATGGCGAGTTGACAGTCAATGGGCTCCCGCGGGTCCAGAATTTCGGCGAGGCCATCGTTCACGCACTCTCCTATGCCGGAGTGCAACGCACGCCCGGCGCGCAAAAAACTGGTGTGCAAATGGATGAGCCCAGTGCGATAACCAGATGCCGCCTGGATCCGAATTTCCTCGACGAGACTCGAGGACGTGCCGCCGGGAAACCGAAAATCTCCGACAACAACGATGTCAAATTTGCGGAGCGACATATGGGTATCCTTAGACGGAGAGCCACGATATCGGTATTTTCGCCTAGAGAACGCTGGGCCGGTGAGAGGAAATTGGTGAAACACTCAGATTGTCGGATTGTAGATCTGTCCCTCCCAGGACCCTTTAGGGAGCATCATAGACAGGATCACTGATCGATGGAAGGACGGCGTCTGTCTTCTGGAAATGCTGGACTGAAATCGGAACCACACGCCCGAATTCAACGCTCCCGTGCGTGTAACGATCATCCCTTGGTTCGATGTGTTTCAAATTTGGACAAAGGAAAACTCGACAAGGACGGAGACTTTCAGTTAGTGTCGTTCTTCATTTGCGTTTCGCAATACGTTTCGACATTTGCCTATTCGCTGCGTGATTTCTGCTTCAAGGTAGCACAGAAAATGCAAACCATCGCTGTGCCAGCAGCCATATTAGCGATCTCTTTGACCGCATGCCAATCACCAGACGCATTTGACTCAGAAAGAACCCGCCCTCGCACAATCCGCGGCGTTGAATATGTGAAGCCCGAGGTGGCTTCGCGGCAGCCGCAAAAAAAGGATGTTTTTTTCAAGAACGGGGGGATTGACCTCTTCGATCGTTACCTGATTGGAATCAAACAGAAGGGTCTTGCCATACGCTTTGCCAACAAGTCCGAAGGGATCATTCAGGCGAAGAGGAGGATCGATGACCCCACCCCCTTCGTTGACTGTGGCAGCTTGAAAGTTCGGGGAGAGAGGGTCCTACCCGCCGCCATTGCACAATTGCGTTACGGTTTCAACGAAGGTAGGAATCGCTTTGTTGCCGACCGCAAGATGCGTCTTGATGCATATATCACTTTGTCGTTTGGCGTTTCGGAGATCACGGCCTCGAGCTTGTATGCCCTTAGCAAACAGACCTTGGCCGAGGACCGGTCTGGAACGATCGTCGCACGTCGAAACGAGACCATCAGCTTTACCACATGGGAATTTGGCAAATTCACCAGCGGCGAAGTATGTCTGTCCACCGGCGCGTTGGAAAAATCCGTGCTGAGCGTGGTCGACCTTGACTAATGTTCCTATATAAATGAATCCAGGTTTGCCCTGTATATAAAAAGCCACTTGAGATTCTAATGGCCTTCTTTGGGTGTAGGAAATAAAGGCCTCAGATTACCACCCCTGACACTGCCGCCGGCCTTCTTCATGCCGTTCAACGCGGATCCAAGAGAGCTGGAATCCACGTCGCTTTCCTATGAGCGTCTGAAGGGCGCCCTGTCGCGCATCGCCGGCCGCGTCTATTTCTTCGTCGACACCTGCAAATCGGGAGCCATCTGGGGCCGTCCCGGCGAACCCTCGACAGACGTCAACCGGTTGGTGAACGACCTCAAGAGTCCGGAGCACGGGGTCGTGGTCTTCGCCTCCTCCACCAATCAGCAACTGTCGCTGGAGAATCAAGCCTGGGGCAACGGCGCCTTAACCAAGGCGGTGGTGGAGGGTCTGCGGGGTCGTGCCGACCTGTTACGCAATGGCCGGGTTACGGTCAATACGCTCGATACCTATGTCTCCGATCGTGTCGCCACTCTGACCGAGGGCCGACAGACGCCGGCCACCGGCAAGCCTTTGATCAAGGACTTCGTTTTGGCCATTCTACCTGATCAAGAATCTGGATGATGAGAAAGCATGCACGTTCGAACTGGATCCTGCTTGCTGCGCTGGCCGGGCTTCTGATTGGATACCCAGAACAAGCAGACGCCGATCGGGGTCAGCCGGTTGCAATCGTTGAGGATGTTGCGGCCCCTGAAACAGGCCTTGAGCTCATGGATTTCCTCTTCGATGGCACCGTCATCCGGCTGCAGGACAGCGAAACGCTGACGCTAGCTTATCTGCATTCCTGCATTGTGGAGAACGGGTCCAGTACCTTCATCATCAACCGCCTCGTGCGGCTGTAGCCATATCGTCGTTGGCCGCGACGATCACATCGGGCGTGGCGGTAGCCGGCGAAGTCCTCGAACACCCGCCGCCAGGACCTCGGTGCCTGTAGTCTGCGCTGGATTTTCCACTGGTCGCTAACGAATATTATGCGCTCGATCCTGGTGTTCTCCACCTGGGCGCCAAGTTTCTACGGCTCCGCATCCGGCCCCGGTCCTTGCTTGTGACCATCTTCGGCCGCCTGCCGCCCAGCCCGATACGCTGGTCTCGAGGGATGTACTGACCCAGCATGGTGGCGTCGCCGCGGGACCAGCACATGACCACCGCATCGCCCTTGTCCGGCGAGCGCCCGAGGCGTTTCACCACGTTTTCCTTGGTCTCGGCCTGGGCTTTTGGCAGTACGGCTGGTCCTGCTCATTCCGCATTCCACTGGTCCGGCAATTTGCGGGCCCTGGCCGTGGACCTCGTCGTAGAGCTCTTCGCCGTCGGTAAGTTTCAGGACCGCCACAGGATCACTCCGCGCCGGGCGGCTGCTCTTTCAGCCCGGAAAAGACGGTGGCGCGCTCGATCTCCTCGACGTTCTCAGGCCGGGGG
>JAPULJ010000531.1 GCA_027295145.1 Alphaproteobacteria bacterium
TAGGTTCACGCCGCCGCCGATGATCGTGTAGTCCATCCGATCGTCGCTGCCAAAATTCCCGACCGTGCACAGGCCTGTGCTGATGCCCATTCGACATTGCAGAGGTTTTTCCAGTCCCGAATCCATCCAGACACTTTCCAACTCCTTCATGCGCTCGCGCATTGCGACGGCCATGGTGACGCAAGCGAGTGCGTCCTCGACGACTCCACGCGTCTCGGGATCGCCGAAGAAGATGACGATGGCGTCGCCCACGTACTTGTCGATGGTCGCGCCGTGCGCCAACGCGATCTCGGACATTTCCGTCAAATAGTGATTGAGCAGGCGGGTCAAATCCTCGGATTCGAGCCGTTCCGTCGTTTCGGTGAAGCCCACGAGGTCGGAGAAAAACACGGTCAGCCGCTTGCGCTCACTGACAAGCTTGACCTCCTGTCTGCCGGAAAAGATCAAGTCATAGACTTGTGGAGACAGGTACTTCGCCAGTTGATTGGAGAGCTGTTCCAGGGCATTTGACTTCTTGGTGAGGTCTTCTTCCCGCTGCTTCAGGTCCGTAATGTCGGAATAGATTGCGACGGTTCCGCCGTCCGCGGTCTTGCGTTCCGTGATCAGGAGCCACTGACCACCACTACGTTGCTGCATCCGTGGCTCGCCCGGGTCACGATGAACCGCCAGGCGTTCCGCCACCCACTCGTCAATCCGGCCCTCTGCATCGGTCATGAGTCCACTCTCGGCGGCTGTCCGAATGATCGTTTCGAACGCGATTCCCGGTTCAAGGTTGATGTCCGCGTTCGGGTCAAGCAATTCCTGATACCTGGAGTTACAGATCACCAAGCAGTCATCGGGATCGTAGAACGCGAAACCATCGGATAAACTCTCGATGGCATCGACGAGCCTACGGCGCGCCTCTTCAATGTCGCGCAGATTACTCTCCTCGACCTCGATCGCCGTATCGCGGAAGACGACAAGTGCTTCTGCCATGCGGCTGATCTCGTCGCCGCCGCCAGGCGCGGGCAGAGGTGCCCGCAAGTTTCCTCCGGCAATCGCCAACATGCTATCGCTAAGGGCGGTCAGACGAGCGATCAAGTTGCGACCGACATAGAGCCATACAATGAGGAAGGAGCTCACGAGGCTCAAAACGACGACGCCGATCAATATGTTCCGATTGAGCGTCTGCATTGCCGCCGCCTGCAAATTTGCTTCCTCGATCTCCGAATTCGCGCCATTGACCAAGAAGCTTACTTTGTTGGTCAGAAATTTCGACAGCTGTATGTTAACCGCCAGGATCTCCTCGGCCCGGGTGATGACGGCCAATTCATCCTTTCTGACCTGTGGGAGACTGTTCGGGCCCGCCGTTAGGCCCTCAATTATCGTCACTTGTTTCTCTAGGCGCCCTTTCACGCGCTTTGGTGCACTTTGAGAGATCTCACCCAGTTCCTTGAGCGATTTCTTCAGGGGAAATATCAAGACATCGATGCTCTCCGCGCTATCAGCGTCCGTGATTTTGAGGAGATTGTTATGGACTGCATCGACCAGCACCGCGGCTTTTTGTTGCGGAATCAAACCTATTATCGAACTCGCGAGGTCCGACTCCTCGTTGGTCAATTGGTCTGCATCGGCCGTTTCCTGGTTCCTGTTCCAAACCGCAATCTGGGCGCCGAGTATGCGGACAGCAGGAGATAGGGTTCGCTGCACCACGCTATTGGCCTTGGCAAGCTGGCGAATCAGTTTTTCTCTATGCGCGACATTGGAAAGCCTTTTTCTTACAAGCTCATCCAAACTGATGAGATTTTCAGTCATGGCGGCGACCAGTTTCACGACCTGCGCCGCCGCTTCCTCCTCCTCATCGGTCCCATAGCTTCTGCTGCGCTGCAGAAGCGGCTTCAGTTGTTCGGCTTGTGCGGCTATTTCGTTCGAGACTTCGATCCGTGCGCTATCGGTGTTCACAACCAGCAAGGCAGGTGCCGCGCGCACGACGCTTTCCACGCGTCGTGACAACTCCAGCCAAGACAGCGCTTCGGGCACGCGTTGCTCAGTGATCTTGTTGAGCGCGCCGCCGACCTGCGATAGCGAATACAAACCAGAGGCCGCGGCGACCAGTGAGAACATAGAAATGCCCAGAAACGCAAACAGCAGCCGTCCCCGAACGGATGCAGATTTGTTCGGCTTATCCACTAGACATCAATCTCCGGCGTTTTCGTCTCGACAAGTCAGGACACCGGGCTGAACTGGGTGAGATTCAAGCCAATCCACTCACTCGACCAGTACGTAGTCTTCCTTGCCGAATACGTACCAAACGAAGGCGCTAAGACCTGTCACGTCGCCCTTTTCATCGAACCCAATCTTACCCATAACGGTATCAAAGCTGCCCGATTTCAAGGCATCGATGACCGAATCCGGTTGCAAAGATCCCGCTAGTTGAACTGCCTGCGCCCAAGCCTGCACAGCGCCATAGCCATACAAGGTAGGACCCTCTGGTTCGTAGGCATCCTCGTCGCGAAAGGCCGCAACAACGTCTGCCGCCTCCGGCATTTGCCGCATATCCGGCCCAAACGTAAAATATGTCCCTTCGCCGGCTTCGCCCGACATGAATAGGAACTCGACAGTCGACAGCGAGTCGCCGGAAAACAACTGAAGACTGGGTAGTTCCTTTTTGACCTGACGCAGAATAAGTCCTATATCGGCTTGGTAGCCGCCAGCATAGAGAACATTGATCTTCGCATCGACTAGCTTGTCTACAATCAACTTGTAGTCCGTTTGTTCCGGTGTGTAGCTATCGAATATGACCTCGATAACGCCGCGTTTGTTGAGTTGGCGTTTTGTAAACTCCGCCAAGCCCAAGCCATAGGCTTGACCGTCGTGGATGATCGCGATGTTGCTGTTGCTGTGGTTGTCGGCCAGGTAGTCACCGGCGATCCTACCTTGCTGGTCATCGCGGCCGATCACCCGAAATACATTGGGGCCGCCTTCATCGGTAACCTTGGGATTGGTCGATGCCGGTGAGATCATGATGATCCCAGCTTCTTCATAGATCTTACTGGCAGCAAGGGAGGCACCGGAACAGACGTGCCCGACAACGAAAATCACGCCCTCGCTAACCAATTGCCGTGCTACTGCTTTGGCTTGTTCTGGTTCGCAGGCATCGTCCAGTGACGTGATGACGATCTCCTCACCAAGGAGGCCGCCTTCGTCATTCAGATGGTCGAACGCCTTTAGAGCGCCGATTTCCTGCTGTTCACCGTGGGGTAGCTGGCTACCTGATAAAGGCCCGGCAATACCAACCTTGATCTGGGCCTGAGCCGCCGTGACGTTCGCTGCGGTGCAAACGACCGCTGCGACCAACAGATTTCTTATTGAGCACATTGGCACCCTCCCCGTTCGCACTGGAGAGGCGCGGAGGCGCCTCCCGGACAACCTCAGACACAGACAAAGTCTACTCTCTTGACACCAACCCCGCAATTGGCGCGACGGCGCCAATAGCCGAGCAGCGAATCAAGCCTCGACTTCCGCTGTGGGTCACAAGCGGAAGTCAGACACGGCGCCCCCGATGTCCGCTCTACCCCCAACAGCGGACATTCTGCCGTAGTTCGGTTCATTGTGCACTGGCGCGCTTTTCATAGCTGGCAAGCCGCCAACCTTATCCCGAAAATCATCCTACAAAATTTGCGAGGGGGGTGAACAGCGCGAGGGGGTGGGGTACCGGCGAAACGCCCTTCCCGTTTTGAAAAACTGAGGCACCGACTTAAGCTCGAACGGCGAAAACGCTGGGCAGTCGTGCAAAAAAGCCATGGGGATACCAAAAATCGAAC
>JAPULJ010000532.1 GCA_027295145.1 Alphaproteobacteria bacterium
ATCGCTACACCACGAAAATGGTAAGAAGGCAGAATCGAATCGCTTCGGCTTGAATCAGAGCGGGCGAAAATACACAAATGTCAACAAAACGCAACATTATTCAAACGGCTCATGACCGCTCTTCGGGATAAGCGAAAATCGAAGAACCAGCGGGGCGCGGTTGTTGGCCGAAAAGCAAGTGTTCAGTCTACAAATGTCCGCTTATGGCTATTAGCGGACATTTTGCGGGGTGGTGTTTTATGTCTGCTTTGCTCCCGAAAGCGGACATTTATGAGGGGTGCGATAAATGTCTGCTTATGACCCAAAGCGGACATTGGTCGTGAGCATCGCTAGAGCACTCGGTTTTTCGAGATTTGGTGGCGATGACAATTCAAATCTAGTTATACTAACCTGAATTATTCACGACCCGCCCTAAATCGAGTGGTGACCGTAGATTAACCTGTTGAAATATAGTAGTTTTCTGGTGTTGAAGCTTAAACTTCTATCACAGGAAACCCTACGGCTCACCATGCATGAAACTATCCCATATCTCCCCGCTTTCTGCCGATGCCGCGTTATGATACCGTTCCGGCGGCTTGAGTGAGACAATTTGGAGGTTCGGGTCTTTTGGAAATAGTTGGTGCTTCGCTTAGCGAACTGCCCTGGTTCGTAGCCTATATGGCAACCGCCGTGGTGCTGACGCTGATATACGTGGTCATCTACATGTGGGTGACACCGCACCCGGAGATCAAGCTGATCCGGGAAAACAATCTGGCCGCTTCGCTCGCCTTCGCCGGCAGCCTGGTCGGCTTCACCCTGCCGTTGGCCAGCGCCATCGCCAATTCGGGCGCTTTGGTCGATACCGTTATTTGGGGCCTGATCGCCATTGTCGTCCAGATCGCGGTTTTTTATCTCGTTCGGATGCCCATACCCAAAATTTCGGAGCGCATCGAGAACGGCGAGGTCGCCAGCGGCCTGTGGCTCGGCTCCGCTTCGTTGGCCGGCGGCATTCTCAACGCCGCCAGCATGACCTATTGATCGTTCGGGAGACCGGCCCCCTTGAGACAATCGCGACTGGAGAAAAAGTAATGAAACGCTGGAATTCTACTTCCATCGTCGGGCTGGTGAGCGTTAGCGCCATCATGCTGGCCGCCTGTGAGGAACCAAAGGTGGATGGGGCGATATTCGACAACCTGCAGCAATGCATCGATGATCGCGGCATCCCCAGCGACCAATGCGAGCAGAGCTACAAGGAAGCGCGCAGCCAACACACGGCGGTGGCGCCGAAGTACACGTCCGAGCAGGATTGTCAGGCCGATTTCGGGGCTGGGAAATGCGAGCAGGCGCCCTACCGGTCATCAACGGGCGGCTCGATTTTCATGCCCATGATGGCGGGTTACATGATGGGGTCTTTCTTGGGCGGGCGGTCCTCCGTCTTCTCGCAACCGCTTTACCGCTCTGCACGCGATCCGAAAACCTACCGTACCGCCGACAACAGGGCCGCCGGTTCAGCCACCGGGCGAACCCAAATCGCCAGGTCGGCGACCAGCCGCCCTTCCGTCAAATCCTCGACCATCCGGCGCGGTGGATTCGGCTCTTCCGGCAGGCGGTTCGGTTCCGCCGCCACATGACGAAATTCGGCGACAACCGTTTCATACCATGCAACGAGTACCGGTAACGGAACGGCCGGATTTGGCGCAAGCCGCGGCGGATCACGGCTTCGAGTTCAAGGCCGGCGAGGGCATTCCCTATTGGGACGAAAGCGCCTACTACCGGTTCACCCTGCGCCAGATCGAAGAGGACCTGGAGGGCCCGGCGGAAGAAATAGAAGGCATGTGTTTCGAGGTCGTCGAGCGCGCCCTGAACGACGAGACGGTGATGCGCCGCCTCGGCATCGCCGAACAGTATTGGGACTATCTTGCGGCGAGTTGGCGCAATCAGGAAAAGCACCTGTACGGGCGCATGGACATCTCCTATGACGGCAAGGGGGCGGCGAAACTGCTCGAATATAACGCCGACACGCCGACGGCGCTTTATGAATCGGCGGTTTTTCAGTGGGAATGGTTGGAACAGGCCAAGGATAGAGGCCTGATTCCGGAGGGATGCGATCAGCTCAACGACCTCCATGAGAGCCTTGTGCGAGCGTTCCCGGACATGGGCATTGAGGGGTTGTTGCACTTCGCCTGCGTCAAGGATATCGAGGATGACAAAGGAACCCTCGATTATCTTGAGGCATGCGCCCAGGAAGCAGGCCTGGAAACGTGTTTCGTGGCCATGGAAGACATTGGCGCCGATGATCAGGGGCGATTCACCGACCTTGACGACCGGCCCATCACGACCCTGACCAAGCTCTATCCATGGGAATGGATCATGGCGGAGGAGTTCGGGCGCCAGGTACCGGCCAGCGGCGTCCACTTCATTGAGCCGCCATGGAAGGCGGTGCTGTCGAACAAGGGCTTGCTGGCGCTGCTTTGGGGAATGTTCGAGGGTCACCCTAATCTGCTGCCGGCCTTTTTCGAGGACGATCCCGCCGCCGGGGAGCTTGGCGGAAGCTATGTCCGCAAGCCTTTGTGGTCACGGCAAGGGGCGAATATCGAAATCATCCGCGACGGCAAGACGCAAACCCGCAATGACGGGCCGTACGCCGGCGGGGATTATATCGTGCAGGCCTTTCACCCGCTACCGGACAACTCCGGGAATTACCCGCTGGTCGGCTTGTGGCTGGTCGCCAGCCAGGCGGTTGGAATGTGTATACGGGAGGATCGGACCCTGGTCACCAGCAAGGATGCCCGCTTCATTCCGCACGTCATCCTGGATTGACCTACAGGAGAGCGGGCAATTCCCCGCCGGGAATTCGCCGTGATCCGGAGATGGGGGACCGCCTTGAGCCCCAAGGATTTCGCTGAAATGGATGATCGGTCGCGTCGGCCGCGCTTCTGTTGTGGACGCCACGCCGCATAGGCCCCATCATGCGCGATCTACGGAGAGAAAGGCCAATATTGTTGGATCGCAGCGCGGTGTATCGAGTAGCGTAGATATGATTGCCGGGGACCAACGACCCAGAAAGGGACTCGGAACGACCATGGAAAAATACGGCATTGAACTCATCCTCGATATGCACGGTTGCGACTCTTCGACGTTCACCCGCGAGAGCATCGGCAGGTATTTCGAGCGCCTGTGCGAGCTCATCGACATGAAACGCGAGG
>JAPULJ010000533.1 GCA_027295145.1 Alphaproteobacteria bacterium
GTCCTTGCTCCTGCGGCGCCTGGAGTTGAAGGACAGCGCCCGGGCTCGAGAGCTGTATACGCTGGCCACCAAGCTCGACCCCAAATATCCCGGTGCTTGGGGTGGCGTGGCTTGGACCCACCTCCTCGCTGCCCGGTTCGGTTGGAGCACCTCCCCGGCGGCCTCTCTCTCAAAGGCGGAGGAATTGGCGCGAAAGGCTCTGGAGTTGGACGCCAACCGCCCGGGAACGTATATCCTTCTCGGCCACATCTACCTGACGAAGGGCGACCACGATCTAGCCGTCACCTTCGGGGAGAAGTCGGTCGAATTGAGCCCGAGCGGAGCCGAAGCCCTGGCCATTCTCGCGGTCACCTACAGCTACATCGGACAGCCGAAGCGTGCGATCGGACTTCTTAGAAAGGCGATGCGGCTGAGCCCCTACTATCCGGGCTACTATTTGTGGGCACTGGGAAGGGCATACCGCCTGACCGGCGACCATGGGCGCGCGATCAGCGCGTTCACTCAACATCTGAAGCGCGACCCGGGCTCGCTGGTCTCCCGCGTGGAAATCGTGACGACGCACGCCGAGCTCGGCCGCATGGCCGAGGCCCGCGAAGCGGCGAAAGCCGTTCTCCGGATTGCCCCCAACTTCTCGACGAGGAAATGGGCACGTTCGCTCACCTACAAGGACCGCGCGGTCATAGAGCGCGAAATCGCCGCCCTGCGCAAGGCCGGGCTGCCGGAGTGAAAAGAAGGACACTCATATGTCCGTTTGCGGCTAAATCCGGGCTCAATCGCGGTGCCGCGTCGACGGCTGCTTTCATCCGTGCAGCAGACATTTGAATCTTCTTAGCGCATTCACCACATCAATTTCAAAGTTATGACTCAACTCTTCACCGCGGTCGCTTGACGGCGCGACACGTCCAGCGTAAAGGGAGGGCCGAATTCTTGCGGCGGGCGTAGCTCAGTTGGTTAGAGCGCCTGGTTGTGGTCCAGGAGGTCACGGGTTCGATTCCCGTCGTTCGCCCCAATCTTTTCAGGTGGTTATCAGCATAATCTCATATTTCAATTGAATCATGTCTTCGCCTGTCAATCCCGCGAAGGCGGGAATAACAACTGTGTTCGGCGAAGCGGGTACTTCTTTGGTCACACTATTCCGTTAGGCAGGTCTGGCTAAGGCAGAAATCCTTGCGCATTTTGTAACCTGTCCGCTCGATTTTTCTGCGGCAGGCACACGAGTGTCCGCAAAATCCAAGCTACCTTGCAATGTTTTACGACCCAAATCGATAAATCCATTGAGCGAAAACACCTTCAAATCAACAGACTATTCCGAAAATAGCGTCAGCTGGAAATCGCAACAGGCAAGAGTATTCTCTTGCGATCCAGTAAAAGGTTCAACCACTGGATTTCTGTGTGAAAATGAGTTATTTCACCGAGTACAAATGCTATTCACTCAAATCAATTCAACGAATAATGGAGAGACAGGTGGGAAAAGTCTTGAACGAGGTGCTGGAAGCCAACGCGTCCTACGCCAACGATTTTGGTGACAAAGCCAATTTAGCGATGCCACCGGCTCGCGGCTTCGCCATACTTACTTGCATGGATGCCCGGCTTGATCCGGCGAAATACGCCGGGCTCGCCGAAGGAGACGCTCACGTGATCCGTAACGCGGGTGGTCGCGCAAGTGACGACGCGATTCGCTCGCTGGTCATATCGCACAAGCTTCTGGGAACAACCGAGTGGTTCGTCATTCATCACACCAACTGTGGCATGGAAACCTTTAGCGACGAAATTATGCGGGGCCTGTTGGCCAGTAGCCTTGAGACAGCCACTATTGATGAGAACGGTTGGCGCGACACGGGAGCAGGCCCGGGTTCCAGCGAAGGTTACTTCATCGACTGGCTGACCATCGATGACAACGCCATGAGTGTAGTCGCCGACGTTCAGCGAATTCGCTCTCATCCGTTGGTGCCCAGTAGCGTCCCGATCTATGGATATATCTATGACGTAAAAACCGGGCAGCTCAACGAAGTCCCCGAAGCGACGAAAGCCGGCGCGGCATCTTGAGGGATCATAAATACCGCCGTTTTTAGTAGCCTCAGTCGTCATTCCCGCGAAAACGGGAATGACGGCCGCGTTGGGCGAAGCGGGTAATTCTACGCTTCCGCTATTCCGGCAGGCAGTATTGGCTGACGCAAAAATCCTTGCGCAATTTATAGCCCGTCCCTTCAATCTTTTTACGGGCCAGCTTCAGGGCCTTCTTCTTCGCCTTGAATTCCTTGGTCGCCTTGAAAACCGGGCAGTAGCTCTGCTGGGACACTTTGCATCCGAATTTGCCCGAGGAGTAGCGTATGCCGGCTGCGCCCGTGGGCGAATTGATGCGCACCGCGACGACGCAAATCTGCACGGCAAGGTCGCGGGCGCTCTCCATTTTCGGCGCCCTGCCGATGCCTTTGATCTTCGAGAAATCGATGTTTGTTTCCTTGACGCAATTATACCAAACCTTCTTGGCCCTATCGTAGCAATCGGTCCGCACACGGCTGCGGTAAATGGGATTTCGCGGCACCGCCAGCGCGGTCGCCACCCGCTTGACGACGCCGTCATATTCGCCCTTGGGGGCATCGCCCAAATACGCCTCTGCACGCTCGTCGATATGGGCAACGAAGATCGGCTTGGCGCGATCGCCTCGGGTGCAGAGCTGGCTGACTTCGGTCGGCTTGATCGAACCCGTGCTCCCGCAGGCGCTCAGAAACATGACCAGGGTGAGGCCGATGGCGTGACCGAAAATCTTAAAACCGTTGCATTTCATTGTGACTCGTTCCGTTTCAATGGGGCCATGCGTAACGTCCTGGCAGGACGCGCGGCGTATCACCTCGCGCGTGACTGATTGGCGTTTGGGTACTTCTGCCGCATTTGCGCTGCCACCGCCAGTGCGTCGCGCGCGCCGGTTTTGGATATCTTTACAAAACCAACCGTCAGTCGGGCGCGCGCCTGGGCATAGGCATCGCGAAATCCAAAGCCGTAGAACGGATAGGGGGAGAAGGGATAGTGGCCGCGCGTGCGGTAGCGGTGGTAGCCATAGCCGCCGAAGGAAAAGACGCTGTTCGAGCGCCGAACCTCGATATCGACGTCGACGCGCCTGTCGAGGATGGCGAAAGCCGGGGTCTTGCGCGCGATGGCGATCTGGGCAACCCGCCACAACGCCAGATCCTCGGCCTCGAGCCGAGAGACCTCAAGGTGCCTTACACGCTCGGCCCGCACTACCGGAACCCGGCGGATGGGCCCCAGATAACTCACCTCAATGCGGCCGCCGGGAAGCGTTTTTTCAGCATACCCATGGGTTCGGGTCTCGGCCAACGGGGTCATCAGAGGCGGCTGAGGGTCCAGCGCGCCAGTACAGGCGCCGAGCAATATTGTCAGGGCTACAATCATGTTGAACTTTAGAGACATGCCGCGTGACCGATCAGTGAGCCTGTTCCAAAGATATAGGCAGGTTATGCTGGGCCTTCTACAGCTTCCAAATCGAACCTCGCACCGGTGATGTTCACGGCGATTGCCCCCGAGGGGTGGAGCGTGCGAATTTTCTGATCCCTTCATCTTTCACTCGATCCGCTTAGCACCATGTCCAACGCGCAATCGCCCAACGATCTCGCCCTTCTCAGTGTCGCCGAGATGTCTCGCGCTGACCGGGCAGCGGTAGCGATCGGGGTCGCCGGCAGGACCCTGATGGAGAATGCCGGGGCCGCGATTGCTCAGCAGATCGTCAGCCGCTGGCGCCAGCGGCCGGTGGCGGTTTTAAGCGGACCGGGTAATAATGGTGGCGACGGCTTCGTCGTTGCCCGCTTGCTGAAGGAGGCGGGCTGGCCGGTCAGGCTGGCGCTGCTCGGCGAACGCAAGAGGCTGAAGGGCGACGCTGAACTCATGGCCGAGCGCTGGAGCGGGCCGATCGAGCTGCCCACCCCGGCAATCCTCGAAGACGCCGGCCTGATCGTCGATGCCCTGTTTGGCGCCGGGCTGACCCGCCCGCTGGAAGATGCGAGCCGGCTACTTATCGAGGCCGCGGGTGAAACCGGCGCGCCGATCGTTGCTGTCGATATGCCCAGCGGGGTTCTGGGGGATACCGGCGCGGTGCTTGGAGCAGGGCAGGGAGTCGCGGCCCAGGCAACGTTGAGCGTCACTTTCTTTCGACGCAAGCCGGGACACCTGCTGCTGCCTGGCCGTCTCCTTTGCGGTGAAGTGATCACCGCCGACATCGGCATCCCCGACTCCGTCCTGGCCGAGATTGCGCCCAAGCAGCACGAGAACGGACCGTCCCTGTGGCGCGAGCATTTTCCTTGGCCCAGCCTCGACGATCATAAATACAGCCGCGGCCATGTCATCATCGCCGGCGGCGAAGCAATGACCGGGGCGGCCCGGCTGGCGGCCCGCGGGGCGATGCGTATCGGCGCCGGCATGGTCAGTATTGCCAGCCCGCCTTCGGCAACGGCGATCTATGCAGCTGCCATGCCCGGTGTGCTGGTGACCCCGGTAGCACGGCCGGTGGATTTCGTATCCCTGTTGGGCGATCGCCGCATATCGGCGATCCTTGTCGGTCCCGGCAACGGCGCCAGCGATACCACGCGTGCGCATGCCCTGGCGGCGCTCGGCACGCGGCGGCCGGTGATCCTCGACGCCGACGCACTTAACGTCTTCGAAGGCGACCCGCAGGCGCTGGCTTTCTCGATCCGGGGGCCCTGCGTGCTGACCCCGCACGAGGGCGAGTTCGCACGCCTCTTTAGCCACCTCGGGGGCCAATTCCAGGGAAGCAAGCTCGAACGCGCCCGTGCAGCAGCGGCGCTGACCGGCGCCGTTGTCGTCCTCAAGGGCGCCGACAGTATCGTTGCCGGCCCGGACGGCCAGGCGAATATCGCCACCAATGCCCCGCCGACGCTTGCCACCGCCGGCGCCGGCGACGTGCTTGCCGGTATGATCCTGGGGTTGATGGGGCAGGGGATGCCGCCCTTCGCGGCGGCTTCGGCGTCAGTGTGGCTGCACGGCGCGGCGGCAAGTGAATTTGGTCCCGGCCTGATCGCCGAAGACCTGCCCGAACAGCTGCCCGGCGTGTTACACGGGCTGTAGCGCTAGTGCGCTTGCGCTGGCACCGTTTCGGCCGGAGGAAGAAATAACGGTGGAAGGAGCCCAACCATCGTAAGGACAACAGATTAAGTCCGGATTGCAAAGGTGTGGGAAGTTAGCGGGGGTGGTTAGGTAGGAAGGTGCCATACTAAAAGCCGGTGCCCGGCTTATGAATAATTGTATCCTTAGACAATCTTAGGGGCGACCTTCGGCGTCGCCAGGAAAATACAACCGGTTGTTCCAGACCGGTTTGATCAAGATACTAAGCAAGCCTCAGCGAAGCACCGTCTTCCATCGCCCGGTCCATGGCGATCATAGCGTCACGAACGAGCCCTTGAGCGCTCTGCGCATTGAGGGGGTAAAACGATACGCCAATCGCCGGCGTTATCGTCACCGACTGTCCGTTGTACTCGAAGGACGGCGTCACGATCTCGATAATCTTTTCGGAAACGACGTTGACATCGGCGGGATCGGGAATGTTCTCGAGCAGGACCATAAACCTGGCACCGCCCAGCCGGGCCACGCAATCGCTTGCGCGCATGGCGCCGCGCAGGCGCAAGGCTTGGGTCCGCAAGGCAGCATCGCCGCCTTCCCACCCATGGGTCTCATTGATGTGGGACAAACCGCTAAGATAGAGGGCCACCGCCGCCAAGTTTTCCTTGTTGCGCTTGGCGCGCTCGAACGATTGGCCGATAAGGTGCCAAAACAAAATCGAGGTTGGCAGCCTGGTTAGCGGGTCGATCAGCTCCAGATCGGCGAGTTTCTCGCGCGAGTGATAGCTTTCGACGACGTAGCGTACGGTGCGTTGCAGCATGGACGCCGGCAGCTGACCCTTTTCAAGCCAATCGGCGGCGCCGGCAGCCAGAGCATCACTTTCGCCGTTACTATCGCCGGTTTGGCCGAGGATGATGAAGGGCGCTGTGGTCAGGTGGCGCTCGATGGCCTCACGCATCAGATCGATCCCGCCGCGTCCGTTCAACCGGTTGGCGACGAGCACGCAATCATGGTGTTCGGCGGCGATGCGCTCAAGACTTCGCACGAAGCCCAACGCCAAGTCGATCTCAAACGGCCCCTCGCCGTTGCCCAGGTTCTGGCAAATCTGTTCGTTCTCGCCGGCGTTGTCATCGACAATCAGAAGGCGTAGCGAGCGTTCGTCGGGGGCAGATTTTTCCGGCATGGTGCAAATTTCGATTGGCTTCCTCGGATGCCGGCAGAGTGTCGAATCATCGTTAACAAAATACTAAGAATAGACAAGCGCTCACGTGGGCTGCTCGAACAGGAGCGCATCCATACCCTGCACCAGTCCTTTGATCCGGGGCGCCTTGCGGGCCGCCAGAAGAGTTCCCAGAACGAAAGGATCGGCGCTCGGCCCGGCCTTGTGGCTCACCGTCAATCGCTCGCCGGGCATCCCGAAACCTGCCTCGCACCGCAAGGTGAATCCCAGCAGCCGCAGGGAACGAACCTGCACGCCGTCGATCGCCGCTCCCTTGCTTCGGTGGGCCCGTGCAGCGAGGCAACGGGCCGGCCTACCTTGGGCCTGCGCATGCCCGCGAGCTTTTTAGGCAGTTCGCGCGCGGTGCCGCTCGGAACGTCTTGTTTGCCGGCCGAAGCGTAGTCGACGACTTCCCATTGCGGGACATGGCGGGCGGCGATCAGCGCCAAATGCTGCATCAGGCACGCGGTCAGGCTGAAATTTCCGCTGACGAACACACCAACGACCACGTCGATGCCGTGCTCGATGGCTTAGTAGTCGGCGTATATATTGTTGGATTACGGGTTGGGAGCAGCTTGTTTTGGTTCCGCTAACGCGCAATGCCACTGCCCGGTTTTCGAACCGTGGTTCGAGTCGGGCTGATAATTGGGAAACCACGATGAATCATGGACAGAAGCGCGCAGCGACTGCGACGCACCGCTCTATAGCTGTGCCGAAGTATCCAAAACGCGACGAAAGCGCCACATTATTGCTGGAATGAAGAGACGATTAGGGCGTAATAGATTACTACATAGTGGACGGAAGTAATGTTATGCGGCGACCGGATGACTACGCGGCAACGCTAGAAGCAACGAGCGCCACACCGGCGCCGTAGGCAGGTGTGTGCCACCGAGGCCTTTATGTGGCGGTCAAGATCGGGCGCGAACACCGCTTCGCGATTGATCGTAGCGTCGTCAAGTGTCTCGTAGTGCGACGCCACGTCAATATATTCGGTCGGTTTACCCTACTCGCTAATGTCATTTTACTCGGTTATGGCATCGTGATGCGGGCGTTCGAGATGCGGGGCACAATCTTACCACCACGCCAGATTATGTCCCGACCGCCGAATTTACCCTCGCTTTCACTTATTGAGGGATTTGGATCGAGCAGCCTGACCATCCTGCCGGAAGGTAATTGGATTGAAAGACCACCATCGAACACCGGTGCTTGCAGCACTGCTTAAGCACCGCTTAATATAACCAACCAGATGAGCCAGAACCTCTCTTGGTTGAGTCAGCCGGCTGTTTCGTTTTTTCTGAAGACGGAAACCGCCGAACCCGTGCGTACAATTCCGCTCAATACGTCCGCCCGATTTCCAGTCAGAATATCTCTGACCGAATACCTTAGACCGTCCCTTTTTGATGCGCCCCAGCCGAATGACACGAACATTTCAATGGGGGATTATTACTCCGCCGATATCACTCAATCCACATCTTCACGTAATAACTAAGGATAATTTGCGGCCAAACCCTAATTGCAATTTCACTTCAGCGTCACAGTGGGCAGAAGCATGAATAAGGTAACTGCAACACCATCAAAATATCTTAGAGCCACCAAGGCCCAACTCGCAAAAGAGATTGAGCGGCTTGAACGACGGCTTCATGCGGCTGAGTCCGCTTCAGACGAGCACGAGCGGACGAAAACGGCCTTCGCGCAACGGACGCCATATCGGTTTCATTGGCGTGGGACGTGACATCACAGAGCGCAAGCACGCCGAGGCGGCCCTGCGACGAAGCGAAACCCAGCTTCGGCTGCTGGCGGACAACATGCCCGTTCTGATCATATCCCTGGACGCCGATTTGAATTTTCGCTACGCCAACAGGGCCTATTGCGAGATTCACAACATAGAGCAAGCGGCTATTCTCGGCCGAAACGTTCGAGAGATTATCGGCGAAGTAGGTTATCGCAAACTTAAGCCGAAACTAGACCCCGTCCACAAAGGAAATACGCTCGAATTCGAGACTACCTATAGGTTCGCCGACGGGATCGAACGCGACATCGTGGCAACCTACGTGCCGGAAATCGACGCATACGGTGAAGTGCGCGGTTTCTACGCCATGCTCATCGACATCACCGAGCGCAAACAGGCTGAGGCGGCGCTGCGCCAAAGCGAAAGCCAGCTGCGGCTACTGGCCGACAACTTACCCGTTTTGATCATGTCCCTGGACACCGATATGAGGTTCCGTTTCGCCAACAGGGCCTATTGCAATATTCACAGCATAGAACAATCGGACATAATCGGCCGCAAACTGC
>JAPULJ010000534.1 GCA_027295145.1 Alphaproteobacteria bacterium
GCCGCCTTCCGATCTCACCCACCCCTGGCGCTCGAACCGCCCCGGCGGCGGCCCGCCGAGCGTCTCGGCGACACCAGCAGGAATGTCGTCCTCGATCGCCTCGAAGCTGGCACAGATATCGTCACGCAGGCTTTCGAACCACGCTTTGGCCTGCGACTTACGGACCTCGGCTGTCTCGCGCATCAATCCCCTCCCGGCAACTGGTCCGCCTGACGTAGTGCCTCGCCCAAGACCATCGCCGCCGCCATCGCAACGTTCAAGGAACGCAAGCCCGGCGCCATCGGTACCGTGACGCTGGCATCGCACGCCCCGCGCACATCATCGGGCACCCCCGCCGATTCGCGGCCCAGAACCAACGTGTCTGCTTCAGCGAAACCAAAGTCGGTATAGCGCGCCGGGCCCGCAGTCGATAGAAGAACCAGCCGCGCCGTATTGGAGCTGCGAAATTTCTCCCAAGAGGAATGGCGGCTCAAGTCGACCCGGTCCAGATAGTCCATGCCCACGCGCCGCATCCGCCGGTCGTCGAGCACGAAACCGCAAGGCTCGATGATATCGACACCGACCCCCATACAAGCGCCCAGCCGCAGGACCGCCGCCGCGTTCTGGGGGATGTCGGGCTGATAGAGGGCGAGGCGCATGGGATGCTATTGGGAGTTCAGGCGGACCGCTCAAGCTGGCATCGCGCGGTGCCTATTCCAGCCTTTGCGTCGTGCGACTATATCAAGTATACCCGTGTCGCGCGGGGTCACGACCGGGGGTGGCTGGTTTATGCGGCATGGTGTCGCATTTGCCGGCGATGGGACGGGCCTTAGGTTATGCGTTGTGGACTTCGAAGGCCTGTCCGCGGATCCTTGGGTCGTGCCGGGTGCGGGTGACAAGGGGTTGATATAAATGGCGAAATCGACAACGGCGACGCACGCGCCTGATGAAACGCGTCGTGATTTTCTAGTGCTCGCCACGGCCGCCGTCGCGGCTTTTGGTGTCGCCGCTGCTGCCTGGCCATTCATTGATGTCATGAACCCAGCGGCCGACGTTCTGGCCCTCGGCACCGTCAAGATCGACCTCTCGGGGATCAAGGTCGGCCAGTCGGTCACCATCAAGTGGCGCGGCAAGCCGGTCTTCATCCGCCGCCGCACCAAAACCGAAATAGAGCAAGCGCAGGCGGTCCCGCTTGGCGACCTCAAGGACCCGCAGAAAGACAGCGACCGGGTCAAGAAGGGCAAGGAAGAGTGGCTGATCATGGTCGGGGTGTGCACCCATCTCGGCTGCATCCCCAAGGGCCAGAGCTCGGGCGACGATAAGGGTGAGTACGGCGGCTGGTTCTGCCCCTGCCACGGCTCGCACTACGATACTTCAGGGCGCATCCGGCGTGGACCGGCGCCGGACAATCTTGAGGTGCCGGATTACGAATTTTTACCCGATAACATCGTCAAGATCGGCTAGGGGAGCGCGCTGAGATGGCTTCACCCGCCAGACAGAACGTGATCGTCAAATGGATTGACAGCCGCCTGCCGATATTCACCTTCGCCAAGCACTCGCTGCAAGATTATCCGACGCCGAAGAATTTGAGCTACTGGTGGAGCTTTGGATCGATCGCCGGGATCATTCTGGTGGTGATGATCGCCACCGGCATCTTCTTGGCCATGCACTACACGCCGCATACCGCATTCGCGTTCGATTCCGTCGAGCGGATCATGCGCGACGTCAATTACGGCTGGCTGATGCGCTACATTCATATGAATGGCGGCTCGATGTTCTTCATCGCCGTCTACATCCACCTCTTCCGCGGTATGTATTACGGCTCGTACAAGTCGCCGCGTGAACTCCTGTGGTGGCTCGGCGTGATCATTCTGATCCTGATGATGGCGACCGCCTTCATGGGCTACCTGCTTCCCTGGGGGCAGATGAGCTTCTGGGGGGCCACCGTCATCACCAAGCTGTTCTCGGCCATACCCTGGATCGGCGAGGATATCGTGATCTGGCTGCGCGGCGGATTCTCGGTCGGTAACGCGACCCTGAACCGCTTCTTCAGCCTGCACTATCTTTTCCCCTTCATGATCGTTGGCGCCGTGATGCTGCACCTCGTGGCACTGCACACCAGCAAGTCGAGCAACCCAATTGGCATCGACCCCAAGGGCCCGCAGGACACCATCCCCTTCCATCCCTACTACACGGTGAAGGATTATTTCGGGCTGGCGTTGTTCTTTGTCTTTTACGCGGGCATTGTCTTCTTCGCCCCCGACTTTTTCGGCGAGCCCGATAATTACATCCCAGCGAACCCTTTGGTGACGCCGACCGAAATCGTGCCTGAATGGTACTTCCTGCCTTTCTACGCGATCCTGCGCGCATTTACTGACGACTTCCTGATCTTCTCCGCAAAGCAGCTCGGCGTGCTGTTCATGTTCGGCTCGCTCATGATCCTTTTCGTGCTGCCCTGGCTCGACACCTCGCCGGTGCGCAGCAGCCGCTTCCGCCCGATCTACAAGTGGTTTTTTTGGATCTTCGTGCTTGACTGCGTGGTCCTTGGTGTTGTCGGCGGCCACTCGCCGGCCGCATTGGTGTTTTCGTGGTCTGAGAGTTTCACCTACCTCCAGCTCGGACAGATCGGGACGTTCTGGTACTTTTTCCACTTCCTCATCATTTTGCCTGTTCTCGGCAAGATCGAACGCCCATTGCCGTTGCCCAAAAGCATCTCCGAGCCGGTGCTGTCCGGCGGGGGTGCGGCCGCCGCGGTTGCCGCCAAGCCGATGGAGAAGGCCTGATGCGTGGTCTTGTCATACTGACGGCGGCCGCCGCCGGCTTGCTCTTCCTGCCACCGGCGATATCGGCCGAAAAGGCGGCTCACCCTGAGCCAGCGCGCTGGTCGTTCGAGGGCATATTCGGGACCTACGACAAGGCCCAACTGCGGCGCGGCTACGAGGTCTATGCCGGGGTCTGCTCGGGCTGCCATTCCTTGCGTCTGGTGGCCTACCGCAACCTCAAGGAGATCGGCTACAGCGTCGAGCAAATCGAGAAGATCGCGGCCGAAAAGGAAGTCCCCGGCGATCCCGACGAGGAGGGCGAACCGACCACACGCAAGGCAATCCCTTCGGACAAGTTCGTCCCGCCCTTCGCCAATGCCAATGCCGCGCGCGCTGCCAACAACGGCGCGTTGCCGCCCGATCTGTCTTTGATGGTCAAGGCGCGGTTGGGTGGGCCGGGTTACGTCCACGCGCTTCTAACCAGCTACGGCAAGAAGCTTCCGAAGTTCGAAATGGACGCCCACGGAAAGATTAAGAAGGATAGGGACAAGAAGCCGATCCCCTTCAAGATGGGAGATGGGCTGGAGTACAATCCTCTTTTCCCCGGTGGTAAGATCGCCATGGCACCGCCGCTGTCGGACGAAGCGATCGAATACACCGACAAAACCAAAGCCACGGTACCCCAGATGTCGCGCGACGTCGTCGCATTTCTGCAATGGGCCGCCGATCCTTGGCTGGAAGACCGCAAGCGTCTCGGCGTCAAGGCGATACTCTTCCTAATCCTCCTATCAGGCCTGCTCTTCGCCTGGAAACGCAAGGTCTGGGCCGATGTACACTAAAACGGTTGAGCTTGATAATAACTGCCCGTGCGGCCGTAATTCCCCGTAAAGGGATCGGAGCCATTCTGTGGGCCCAGCTACAAGCTAGCGCTCACGCTGTGGCCATTTTGCTTACGTTTTGCGTGGCTATTGCCGGTTGTGT
>JAPULJ010000535.1 GCA_027295145.1 Alphaproteobacteria bacterium
TGCGCGTACGCGGCGCCACTTCCATGCACGGCTACTGGAACAAGCCCGAGCAGACCGCGGAGATTCTAAAAGACGGCTGGGTCCACACCGGCGACGGCGGCTATATGGACGAGGACGGCTTCATCTATATCGTCGACCGGGTAAAAGACATGATCATCACCGGCGGCGAGAACGTCTATTCCGCCGAGGTCGAGAACGCGATCATGCAGTATCCGGGCCTTGCCGAATGCGCCGTCATTGGCATACCCGACGAGAAGTGGGGCGAAGCGGTGCATGCGATCGTAATACCGCGCGAGGGAGAAAGCCCCGACCCCGACGCCATCATTGCCCACTGCAAGGAATTGATCGCCGGCTTTAAATGCCCTCATAGCGTCGATATACGTGCCGAGCCGCTGCCCAAATCGGGCGCCGGCAAGATCCAGAAGTTCGAGCTGCGCGGACCTTACTGGGAAGGCCGGGACCGGCAAGTCAGCTAGCTGCATCAAACGAAACAGAGCGAAGGGGAGAATTAAGGGTGGGGAAACTGGACGGTAAGGTGGCGTTGGTGTCGGGTTCGGGCCGGGGGATCGGGCGGGCGATTGCTTTGAAACTCGCTTCCGAGGGCGCAAAGATAGTCGTCAACGATCTCGACGAGGCGCCGGCGCTGGAGACCATTGCCGCAATTGAAAATTCCGGCGGCCAGGCGGTTGCCTGCAACGGCGATGTCACGGTGCCCGATTTCGGCGAGCGTTTCGTGCGCGCCGCCGTCGATGCCTTCGACGGCCTCGACATCATCGTCAACAATGCCGGCTATACCTGGGACAGCGTCATCCAGAAGATGACCGACGAGCAGTTCCAGGCCATCCTCGACGTCCACCTCATGGCGCCCTTTCGGATTCTGCGTGCGGCTTCCGAATTTATCCGGGTGACCGCCAAACAGGAAATCGAGGAGGGGCGCGCGGTCTACCGCAAAGTCGTCAACATCTCCTCGATCTCGGGTCTCTACGGCAATGCCGGGCAGATCAACTACGCCGCCGCCAAGTCCTCCCTGATCGGCGTCACCAAGACGATGGCCAAGGAATGGGGGCGATATAACGTCAACGTCAATTGCGTCGCTTTCGGCTTCATCGCAACGCGCATGACCGAAGCCATCGGAGACGCCGGCAAGACCATAGAGATCGCCGGCCGCGATCTGCCGGTCGGCATCCGCCCCGAGAACATCGAGGCGATCACCAAAACCATCCCCCTCGGCCGCGCCGGCACGCCGCAGGAAGCGGCCGACGGAGTGTATTTATTTTGCACCCCGGAATCGAACTATATCAGCGGGCAGGTTCTGGTGGTCGGCGGCGGGCTTTAAGGCTCTCGGCGTGCCGCGGGAGCATGACGCCGCCCCGCAAGAGTACCCGGTATCTCGCTTTGAATTTCGATGCGTAGTCCGCGCAAAGCGGATTTCAATGTCCGCTTACCGGCCGAAATCGAGTGTAACCAGACAGGTCGTGCCTGCCGACTGACAGCCAAAAGGCGACAATCCGTACTGCTGATGAGGGGCAGCTCCGAAGGATCAAAGCCACCTCCTGACCCGGGCCTTATAGGCGAGATAGGCGTCGCCGAATTTGCGTTCCAGATAGGCTTCCTCGCGCGCCACCACGCCATAGCGGATGACCAGCTAGAACGGTACCAGCGTCGACAAGATCCACAGGCTATTGAGGGCGATGGCGACACCAACGGTACCGATATGCGCGCCCAAATAGATTGGATTGCGGGACAATGCGAACACTCCGGTGTCGACGATCATAGCGGTCGGGGTGTGCGTCTGGACCTCTGTTCCCGCGCGTCGAAACTGCCTGATCGCAATAACAGCGAGGGTGAACCCAACGAGCCAAACGCCGCCGCCTACCCAGGGCGCGGGGAACCCTTCGGGCATGAACGGCAGCGGAAATAGAAAATCGAGCCCAATGCCCGCGGCCACGAGCAATATCCACAGAACGGGCGGGCGGACAACCACATTGGCGTTGTCGGACAAAGACGGGCCGGCGGCAGTATCCCGCAGCGGTGAATCCTGAGTCATGACGGCCTTCGTTATCTCACTTCACCTGGGGATGATGATTGTCGTCGGCCAGACGTCCCATGACCAGCTTCAAGATTGCGAGCTGTTATGATTCGCTCTTTATCACCGCTTCGGGTTAGCAGTAGACATCAACACCCGCCCGAATTTGGTCCGCTGTTTTGGGTGGAGTGAAAATTAACCGCCAAAAATTGGATGCTCGCAGTGTTGTATAGGCAGGATTTCAATCTGAGATGCTACCGGGAACCCGCACGATTGGCCTTACGGTGATTACCCTTTAAGCTTCCGCCCCATGAGTGGGAGCGTGATCGTACCTGTCTGGGTTGTTGTCATCGTCGGCTTGCTGGCGGCGTGGACGGCGATGGCACGGCTGTTAATGCCGAGCGTACGTTGGTTTTTTCGCCGCCGTGTCAACAAGCTGATCCGCGAGGTCAACACCCGCCTCGACATCGAAATCCCCAACTTCGAGTTGACCAAGCGGCGGGTTCTGATCGACCGGCTGATGTTCGACCCTGTGGTGCTGGAGACCGCCGCCGATTTTGCCAAGGAAAACGACGAGCCGCGCGAGGCGGTGATGGCCCAGGTCGAACGCTATGCACGCGAGATCGTCCCCGCCTTCAATGCCTATGTCTATTTTCGCGTTGGCTACTGGTTCGCCAAGACGGTGGCCAACTGGCTCTTCCGGGTGCGCCTTGGCCATACCGACGAATCGAGCTTCAAGAAGATCGACCCAAAATCGACGGTCATCTTCGTCATGAACCACCGCTCGAACATGGACTACGTGTTGGTCGGCTTCCTCGCCGCAGAGAAAGCGGCGCTCAGTTACGCGGTCGGCGAATGGGCGCGTATCTGGCCGCTACAGCAAATGATCCGCTCGATGGGCGCTTATTTCGTACGCCGCGGTTCGGGCAATCCCCTGTATCGGCGCGTCCTCGAACGTTACGTGCAGATGGCCACCGAGGCTGGGGTCAGCCAGGCCGTCTATCCCGAGGGTGGGCTGAGCCGCGACGGACGCTTGCGCCCGCCTCGTTACGGGCTGATCGACTACATGCTCAAGGGCTTCAACCCCGAGGGCGAGCGCGATCTGGTGTTCATCCCGGTGGGGCTGAACTACGACCGCGTGCTCGAAGACCGCACCCTGATTCAAAAACTCGATGTCGGAGCTGGCCGCAAAGGGATGATGGCGACACTGGCGACGACCTTCGGTTTCATCGGGCACAATTTGAACCTGATGTTCAAAGGCAAGTGGAAGAAATTCGGTTATGCCTGCGTGAATTTCGGCACGCCCATCTCGATGCGCGCCTACGTGGCCAAGAAGCGCGTTGATTTCCGTACCCTGCCCAAGGCCCGCCGCCACCGCGCGGTGCAGACCCTGGTCAAGTCGCTGATGACGGCGGTGGGCAAAGTCATTCCAGTAACCCCGGTCTCGGCGGTGGCGGCAACGCTGATGCGCGACCCCGACCGCATTTTCACCGAAGACGAACTTAAAACCGCGACCCACCGCACACTACGGGATCTCGAATCCGCCGGCGCCGACATCTATGTCCCAAGGGGCGACGAGGATCTGGCGGTTGCCCGCGGCCTCGAACAATTGCGCCTGCGCCACTTGGTTGGCAACGAGGAGGGCCTGTTCTCGGCCCGCGAGGGCGACTTCGACGTAATCTCTTACTACGCCAATTCGATCCAACACCTGCTGCCAGAAAATGCCAAGACCGCCGAGGGGCTTAGCGACGACCGGCTGCGCGTAAAAGCGGCGGGGGTTAAAAGCCGGGGATCAGGGATCAGGAATCAGAAGAAGGCCAAATAGCGCGCCAACGCCCTCCTTACCTATCAGAACCCGACCCCGGTTTTCTGATCCTTATATTCTGGCTACGCCAGCCCTTTCTCCATCAATCCGGACAATCGCCGCGCGAAGCCGGCGGGGTCGGGGACGGGCTCGCCTTCCATGATGCGGGCCTGGTCGAGGAGGATGTGGGCGGCGTCGTCGAGTTGGGCCGCGGCGTTCTTTTTCCCGGCCTTCCTGGCCAGCGCCTTGATGACCCCATGACCGGGATTGATCTCAAGGATGCGTGCCGAGGCAGAGTCGATCTGGTTGTGCTTTTTGAGCAGGCGTTCGAGATGCATGTCGATGTCGCTCTCGTCGGCGACTAGGCAGACTGGGCTCTCGGTCAGGCGCTTGGTTTGCCGTACGTCCTTGACCGCGTCCTTCAGCGCCAGTTTGAGGACGGCAACGAGGATCTCGATCTCGGCGCTATCGGCTTTGTCTTCGTCGGGTTTTTTCTTGTCCTTCTTGGTTTTGAATTTATCGAGGTCGGCGGCGCCGCGGGTGATCGATTTGAACGGTTTGCCCTCGTACACGGAGACCGACTGGGCCCAGAACTCATCGACCGGATCGGTTAGCAGCAGCACTTCCAGCCCGCGCGAGACGAAGCCTTCGAGCTGCGGGCTGGCGCGAAGCTGTTCAGCCTGCTCGCCCGCGATGGTGTAAATCGCCTCCTGGCCCTTCTTCATGCGGCCGACATAGTCGGCGAGGCTGCACAACCCCTCGCCGTTGGTCGATCTGAACCGGGCGAGCTCCAGCAGCGCCTCGCGGTGGGCCACCTCCTCGTAAAGTCCTTCCTTGAGCACGCTGCCGAAATTCTCCCAGAAGACAGCGTAATCTTCGGGCGCCTTCTCGGCCTTCTTTTTCAGCTCGCCGAGGACGCGTTTGACCAACCCCGAGCGGATTTTCGCCAGCACCGGGTTGAGCTGCAGCATCTCGCGGCTGATGTTGAGCGGCAAATCTTCCGAATCGACGACGCCGCGCAGGAAACGCAGCCACGCCGGCAGCAATCCCTCGCAATCGTCGGTAATAAATACCCGCGCGACATAGAGCCGCACCTGATTGCGCCGTTGCGGCTCGAAGAGATCGAAGGGCTTGCTCGAAGGCACAAATAAGAGCGCCGAATATTCGAGCCTTCCTTCAGCCTTCCAGTGCAGCGTCAGCCACGGCTCGTCGAAGGTGTGGCCGACATGGTGGTAAAATTCCTTGTACTGCTCCGGCTTGACTTTGGCTTTTGGCAGCGTCCACAGGGCTGAAGCTTCGTTGAGGGTTTCTTCCTTGTCGCCGTCCTGTAGGATGACCGGCACGCCGATATGGTCCGAATAGCGTCGCACGATGGTCTGAATTCGCGACGGCTCGAGGAATTCCTTCTGGTCTTTATTCAGATGCACGATGATGCGCGCGCCACGAACCGGTGCATCATCGCCGGCCTCCTCGATGGTGAATTCGCCTTTGCCTTCGGAGGTCCACAGCCAGGCCTTCTTCTCGCCGGCGCTGCGGGTCAATACTTCGACCTTGTCGGCGACCATGAAGCTCGAATAGAAGCCGACGCCGAACTGGCCGATCAGGCTTGCGTCCTTCGCTGCCTCGCCCGAAAGCTGGCCGAGAAAAGCGGTGGTGCCGGAACGCGCGATAGTGCCGAGGTTGTCGATCAACTCCTTGCGGCCCATGCCGATCCCGTTGTCGGCGATGCTTAGTGTTTTGGCCTTCTTGTCGAGGGTGATGGTGATTTTGAAGTCGGGGTCGCCTTCGATGAGCGCCGGCTTTGTGATCGCCGCGTAGCGCAGCTTGTCGCAGGCGTCCGATGCGTTCGAGATCAACTCGCGCAAAAACACCTCGCGCTCGCTGTAGAGCGAGTGCGCGACAATATCGAGCAGCTTGCTGACATCGGCCTCGAAGCCGAACTTCTCCTGGCTCATGTGGTTCTGTCTTCGGATGGTTAATGGTGAATGTACGGCCCGCCAGATGGGCGCACAGCGGGCCGATTGCAACCCTTCGCGCTAATCCGCAGACTTGCATAACTGCCGGCGAAGCCCGATTTTCTGAGGCGTTATGGACACCACAATTCTTCCTCCCCTGATCCTCGCCATCCTCGGGCCGACCAATACCGGCAAGACCCATTTCGCTATCGAGCGGATGCTGGGGCACGGTTCGGGCATGATCGGCTTTCCCTTAAGGTTGTTGGCGCGCGAGAACTACGACCGGGTGGTCAGGCTGAAGGGCAGGGCAGCGGTGGCGCTGGTCACCGGCGAGGAAAAAATCGTGCCGCCAAGGGCACGCTATTTCCTGTGCACGGTCGAATCGATGCCACTCGATCGGCCGACCAATTTTCTTGCCATCGACGAGGTGCAGCTGGCGGCCGACCCCGAACGCGGTCACGTATTCACCGACCGGTTGTTACACGCCCGCGGTCTCGCCGAGACCATTCTGATCGGCGCCGAAACCATCGCACCTCTCCTACGCCGGCTGGTCCCGGAGGCCGAGTTCCGCGCCCGACCGCGCCTCTCGACACTGCGCTATGCGGGGTTCAAGAAAATCACGCGGCTGCCGCCGCGCAGCGCCGTCGTCGGTTTCACGGCCGCCGGTGTTTATGAGCTGGCCGAGCTGCTGCGGCGACGGCGAGGCGGCACGGCGGTGGTGCTCGGCGCCCTCAGCCCGCGCACCCGCAACGCCCAGGTCGCGATGTACCAAGCAGGCGAAGTCGATTATCTGGTCGCCACCGACGCAATCGGAATGGGGCTGAATATGGATATCGACCATGTCGCCTTTTCAAGCGTTGTCAAGTTCGACGGCCGCCGCCACCGCGCGTTGGAACCCGCGGAGCTGGCGCAGATCGCCGGGCGCGCCGGGCGGCACATGAACGATGGCAGCTTCGGGGCGACGGCGGGCCTTGGCGGTCTCGACCAGGAGATCGTCGAGGCGATCGAGAACCACCGCTTCCGGCCGCTCAAGACGCTTTATTGGCGCAACGCAGATTTGGATTTTTCCTCACCGGCCTCGCTTTTGCGCAGCCTGTCAGCGCCGCCGCCCCGGCGCGAACTGGTGCGCGCCCGCAACGCCGACGATCAGTTGGCGCTGGCGGCGCTGGCCGGCGACGAGGAGATCGCCAAACGGACAAAGGGCATCCCTGGCGTGCGTCTGCTGTGGGAAGTCTGCCAGATCCCCGACTTCCGCAAAGTCCTGGCCGAGTCGCATACCGGGCTGCTCAAGCGGATTTACGGGTTCCTGACCGACCCGCAAGCACGCCTGCCGGCCGATTGGGTCGGCAAGCAGATCGCGCGGGCCGACCGGACCGAGGGCAACATAGAAACATTAACCGGGCGCATCGCCGATATCCGCACCTGGACCTACGTCTCGCACCGGGTTGACTGGCTCGAGGACGCGGCGCACTGGCAGGCCCGCGCCCGGGCCATCGAAGACCGGCTTTCGGATGCCCTGCACGAGCGCCTGACCCAGCGTTTCGTCGATCAACGCGCGGCGGTGCTGGTGCGCAAGCTGGCCGATAAGGCCGAGCTCCTTGGCGCGGTCAATTCCAAGGGCGAGGTTCTGGTCGAGGGCCAGTTTATCGGCCGGCTGCACGGGTTTCGCTTCCTCCCCGACGAGACGGCGGTGCGCGAGGACGGCCGCGCTCTCATGGCCGCCGCCAACCGGGCGCTGCGCCAGGATATCGCCGGCCGCATCGCGCGGCTGGAGACCGAGACGAGCGGCACGTTGCAGATCGAGGAGGACGGTACGATATCCTGGGCCGGCGCGCCGGTTGCCCGGCTGGCGGCCGGAACCGGTAGGCTCGAGCCCAAGATCGAACCGCTAATCAGCGAGCTTCTCGATCCTGGCTCCCGCGAGCGCATCCGTGCCTGCCTCGATCGGTGGCTCAAAAGTCGGATCGAGCGGGTTTTGGCGCCGCTGCCTGGGCTCACCGATCAGGCCCGGACGGGCGCCGTTCGCGGCCTTGCCTATCAACTTACCGAATCTTTGGGCACGCTCCCCCGGCGCGTCGTCGCCTCGGCGATCGATGCGCTGAAACCGGCCGAACGCAAAGCGTTGGCGGCAATGGGGGTGCGCATCGGCCAGGAGACGGTTTTCATCCCTGCACTGCAGAAACCTCCGGCGATCCGCTTGCGACGGACCCTGTGGGCGGTCCATGCCGGGAAGAAGCCGTTGGAGTTCGATCCAAGCACGCTTGTCCTCCCAGCAGAGAAAAGCGTCCCCGCAGCTTACTACCTAGCCTGCGGGTACCGACTCACGGACGGGCTCGCTGTGCGGGCCGAACGGCTCGAAAAGCTGGCCAATGCAGCGCGCAAGTTGGCCCGCCAAGGCGATTTTGCGGCAACGCCGGCGCTGGCCATCGTCGGCGGCTGCCGCACCGAGGAACTGGGCGCTTTGCTGGCCGGTCTGGGCTATCGGGCGAAAAAAGATGCGCTCGGGGTGAGTTTCCATCGCGCTCCCAAGCGGGGCAGGGGCAAGGGCGTGAAAAAGCCGCCCCGCGCTGGGAATAATCGCCGGCCCAGCGCGCCCGACGGGCCGTTCGCGGTCTTGCGCGATCTGGTGCCGCCGAAGTGAGCGTAAATAGCGGGCCGCCGCTGGAGACTGGCGGCCAAGCTACTTTGCGCATCGACAAATGGCTGTGGTACGCGCGATTCTTTAAGAGCCGGTCCGGTGCGGCTCGGCTATGCGCCGGCGGTCGGGTGCGGGTCAACAGCCAGCTCATTGCCAAGGCGCGCCATTCGGTTCGTGTCGGCGATGTCCTCACTTTTGCCCAAGCCAGGAGCATCCGTGTCATCGAGATCATAGAGCTTGGCGCCCGGCGTGGCCCAGCGGTAGAAGCGCAAGGGCTCTACGAAGACCTCGATCCACCCGTCGCTCAATCGCGCCGCGAAGACAGCCAGGGCGCACGCGAACCCGGCGCCGGCCGACCCACCAAGGCCGAGCGCCGGGCGATCGAAAAAATGAAAGAGGGAAATTGAAATAAAACCGTAGACAGTATATTGAAATAAAACCGGAGACAGTATATTTGTTTATTATTAAATAGATATACTGTCTCCGGTTTTAATTTGGACTTCTGGCAAGCACTAACCTTCCCCGGTCATGCGAAATACGACGGACAGGTTGTTGGCCGGCATCTCGACGATCTCGTCGAGGGCGAAGCCGCTTGCTTCAGCGAGTGCCGTGATCTCGTCGAGATCGCGCACCCCCCAATCGGGGTTTCGCGCCCGTAGGCTTTCATCGAAGGCTTCGTTCGACGGTGCGCTGTGCTTGCCGCCGCGGCTAAAGGGACCATAAATGAACAGCGGCTGGCGGGCCGCCAGCAGGCGGCCGGCCCCGGCGATCAGGCCCTGGGTCGCCGGCCAGGGTGCAATATGGATCATGTTCGAGCAGAGTACGGCCTGAACGCCGTCGATCCCCCAATCTTGCGCACGCGCATCGATCTCGCGCGGTGGCAATATGTTGGCGAGCCCGCTATCGGCGGACCGGCCCGCGATATTGGCGCGGCAATCCGCATCGAGGTCGCTCGGCTGCCAGGTCAATTGGGGCAGGCGCTCGGCGAACCAGACGACATGTTGGCCGGCGCCGCTGGCGATCTCCAGCACCGTGCCCTGTTTCGGCAGGACCCGTTCGAGTACGCTCAGTATTGGCCCGCGGTTGCGTTCGGCGGCGCTGGCCAGTCGACTGGGCCGGTTCGTCGATGTGGAGGCCATGGTCCATGGTAGCAGCCATCGCATCGGGCGCCAAAGCGTAGGCTTGCCCGCCGGGCGAACCCCATGCTAGTGGAAAGCAATGCTGGAGCGCATCCGCAGATTTCTTAAGGACGGCGGCGATAGTGGCCCCGGTGGCGGGGACCGGGGTCAAGATGAATTGCAGCTAGCGGTCGCCGGTCTGCTGGTCGAGGCGGCCCGTCAGGACGGCCATTTTGACGAAGCCGAGCGCGCCACCATCGAGCGACTGCTTCGCGAGAAGTTGGCGCTGGACCCTGTTGAAACCGCCGCGCTTATTGAATTGGCGGACGCTAAAGTCGAAGAGGCGCTCGATTTGTGGTCATTCGCCCGGGTAGTCAAGAACCGGTTCGACCATGAGCAGAGAGTGGGGATGATCGAGATGCTGTGGGAAGTGGTTTACGCTGACGGTGTGCTGGACGATTTCGAGGCCAGCCTGATGCGCCGCATGACCGGGTTGGTTTATGTTTCCGACGCTGAGAGCGGCGCCGCCCGCAAGCGCGCGATGGAACGTCTGGGCATCGCCGGCTGAATCCGGTGTTGGCTTTTGGGCAGAAAATGTTAGTTCAGAAAGATTAGTGGAGCGAATACATGACTTACGTCGTTATCGAAGCCTGCATCAAATGCAAGTTACAGGATTGCGTCGAGGTGTGTCCGGTGGATTGCTTCTACGAAGGCGAGAACATGTTGGTCATCCATCCCGACGAATGCATCGATTGCGGCGTCTGCGAGCCCGAATGCCCGGTCGAGGCGATCATCCCCGACACTGAGCCCGATACCGAAAAGTGGGTCGAGCATAACCAGGAATATGCCGCCAAGTGGCCCAACATCACCCGCATGGGCGAGATCCCGGCCGACGCCGACGATTGGAGAGAAACGCCGAACAAGCTCAAGGACCATTTCAGCCCCGAGCCGGCGAAACGTTGATCCAGCTTGTTTCATAAGGACGCAAGGGCAGCTCGGGCGGGAGCCGGCATGCGACATTTCTCACTGTAAAGTGGGGCTGTTTTTCGCCTCATTTTTGTGGTATATATGTAACGTATTTAACGAAGAGGCCGCCGGCCGGGCGCCACGTCAGAAGGGCTGTCCGCCAATATAGGCGCGCTGTTCGACAGTTCGGGTCCGACCGACCGGCAACGCCAAGCGCAGGAATGCTTTTTGGGCGGAACGGTGTGTCGGACTGATTCTGCGACGCGCCCAGTAGCGGGCCGGCGGCT
>JAPULJ010000536.1 GCA_027295145.1 Alphaproteobacteria bacterium
CGCGCTCAGCCGAGGCGATCGGATGCCGGCGGTGGCGATCACCGACAGCGGCAATCTGTTCGGCGCGCTGGAATTCGCCAGCGCCTGCGCCAAGGCCGGGCTGCAGCCGATCATCGGCTGCCAGTTGGCCGTCACCCGCGAGGACGCAAAGACCAATGGAACGGCGCCGCCGCCCGACCAACTCGTCGTCCTGGCCCAGAGCCCGGCGGGCTACGCTCATCTTTTGAAACTGGTTAGTAAATCCTTCCTCGACTCCGATCCCGGCGAGAAAGCGCAAGTCACCATTTCCGAACTCGCGGAGCATGCCGAAGGCCTGATTGCGCTGACCGCCGGCCCGTCCGGCGCGGTCGGCCGGCTTTTGCTAGAGGGCCAACGGTCAGCGGCGCGTGAAATGCTGGCACGGTTGTCCGGTATCTATCCTGGCCGGCTTTATATCGAGCTGATGCGCCACGGCATGGCTGAAGAATCCGCCATCGAGGAAGCGTTGATCGACCTCGCAGACGCTTCTGAGCTGCCGCTGGTGGCCACAAACGAGGCCTTCTTTGGCGACGAGAGTCAATACGAAGCGCACGATGCACTGCTGTGCATTTCCGAAGGGCGAACCATCGGCGAGACTGAGCGACGGCGGGTGACGCCAGAGCACCGCTTCAAAACGGCCGACGAGATGACGGAACTATTCGCCGATCTGCCCGAGGCGATTGCCAACACGTGCGTCGTCGCCCAGCGCTGCGCGGTCATGCCGGAGCCGCGGGAGCCAATTCTGCCAGCTTTTCCAATGCCAGACGGTGCAAGTGAATCCAATGAGTTGAAGGATCAGGCTGAGGAAGGACTCGAAGATCGTCTCAAGACCCAGGTACTCACCGAAGCGATGGACGACGACGCCCGTGCCGCAGCCGCCGCGCCCTATCACGAACGCCTCGCCTTCGAGCTTGGGGTGATCGAGAGCATGGGCTATCCGGGCTATTTTCTGATCGTCGCGGATTTCATCAAATGGGCCAAGAATCAAGGCATTCCAGTCGGCCCGGGCCGCGGCTCGGGGGCTGGCTCAGTAGTCGCCTGGGCGCTCACCATCACCGATCTCGACCCCTTACGCTGGGGGCTTTTGTTCGAGCGATTTCTCAATCCCGAACGGGTCTCGATGCCGGATTTCGACATCGATTTCTGCCAAGAGAGGCGCGACGAGGTCATCGCCTACGTCCAGCAAAAGTACGGCCGGGACAGGGTTGCCCAGATTATCACTTTCGGCAAGCTGCAGGCGCGCGCGGTGTTGCGCGACGTTGGCCGGGTAATGCAGCTGCCCTATAGCCGGGTCGATCGGATCTGCAAGCTTGTGCCCAACAACCCAGCTAACCCTGTGAGTTTGCAGCAAGCGATCGACGGCGAGCCCCAGCTTCAGGAGATGCGGCGCGAGGATGCCCAAATCGCCCATCTGATCGATATCGCGCTCAAGCTCGAAGGGCTCTATCGCCATGCCTCGACCCATGCCGCAGGGCTGGTTATCGGCGACCGGCCTCTTGATGAGCTGGTGCCACTTTATCGCGATCCGCGTTCGTCCATGCCTGTCACCCAGTTCAGCATGAAGTGGGCGGAGGAGGCGGGGCTGGTCAAATTCGACTTCCTCGGCCTCAAGACGCTGACCGTACTGGCCCGGGCCCAGGCGCTGCTGGCCGAGCGCGGGGTCGAGATCGATTTGACCGGCCTGCCGTTGGACGACGCCAAGACCTACGAAATGCTCAGTCGGGGAGATACCACCGGGGTGTTTCAGCTGGAAAGCAGCGGCATGAGGAACCTCGTGCGCGACGCGCGCGTCGGCACATTCGAGGACATCGTCGCGCTGGTCGCGCTTTTCCGGCCCGGTCCGATGGAAAACATTCCCAAATACATCGCCTGCAAGCACGGCCACGAGACGCCCGAATTTCTGCACGAAACCATCGAGCCGGTCACCGCCGATACTTACGGCGTCATCATCTACCAGGAGCAGGTGATGCAGATCGCGCAGGTCTATGCCGGATTTTCGCTCGGCCAGGCCGACATCCTGCGCCGCGCCATGGGCAAGAAGATCAAGGCCGAGATGGCCGCCCAGCGCGACGCTTTCGTCGAGGGCGCGATGGCGCGCGGCGGTGTGGAGGAAGATCGCGCGAACTATGTCTTCGATCTGGTCGACAAATTCGCCGGCTACGGTTTCAACAAGGCCCACTCGGCCGCCTACGCACTCATTGCCTATCAGACGGCCTACCTGAAGGCCAACCATCCGGTTGAATTCTTCGCCGCCTCGATGACCCTAGAAATGGGCAATACCGACAAGCTGGCGGTCTTTCGCAGCGAGCTCGACCGTCTGGGAATCAAACTATTGCCGCCCGACATCAATAAATCCGCGCCGGAGTTTACAGTCGAGGAAACACCCGAAGATGGGCGCGCGATCCGTTACGCATTCGCGGCCCTGCGAAATGTCGGCCAGCAGGCGATGCTCGATGTGAGTACCGAACGCGAGGCTGACGGCCCCTTCAAGTCGATCGGCGATTTCGTCTCGCGGCTCGACACCAAGGTACTCAACAAGCGCCAGATGCAAAGCCTGATCGCTGGCGGATCCTTCGACGGGCTCGATGCCAACCGCAAGCGCCTGTTTGACGGAGTTGACTGGTTGCTACGCTTGGCCAGCACCGCTGCCGAGGAACGGGCCAGCGCGCAGACTAACTTTTTCGGCGATGACGGACCCGGAGAGGGTTTGCAAATCGAACTACCTGAAACTCCCGACTGGCTGCAATCGGACCGCCTGCGCCACGAATTCGAAGCCATCGGGTTCTATCTGTCAGCACATCCACTGGAAGCTTACGCCGAAGGCCTTGAACGACTCGGCGTGACCGGCAGCGGCGATCTGGCAGACAAGCTTAAGGGTAATGGCGATACGGTGATCAAGCTCGCCGGCGCGGTCATCGCCCGCAAAGAGCGCACCTCTTCGCGCGGCAACCGTATGTCCTTCATCCAACTCTCCGACCGAGACGGGACCTTCGAGGTCACGGCTTTCTCGGAAGTCCTAAGCCAATCGCGCGAGCTTCTCGATGAGGCGCTGGAAAACGGCGGCGCGGTGTTGGTGACGGCCGAAGTCCGCGACGAGGACGACAATCTGCGCATCACCGCCCAGCGCATCCAAAAGCTCGACGAGGCGGTGGCCCAGGGCATGGCGGGTTTCCGCATCTATCTCGAGGGCGATACGGCGTTGAGCAACCTGCGCAGTTTGATCGAACGCCAGAGCAAGGGACGGGGACGTTTGAGCGTCGTCGTCGATGCCGGCGATCAGGAGGTCGAGATCACGCTGCCCGGTTTCTATGCCCTGTCGCCGGCCACCCGCGCCGCCATCAAAGCCGTTGCCGGTGTCGCCCAGGTCGAGGAAGTGTTGCGATAGGGGAGGCGACTTATTTGTGCGAGGCCCCCGGTGGATCTTTGACGAATTCGATACTCGAAATGATCCATGGGCCAAGGGCTGATCCGTCCACCGCCAGGGGTTCGGGTACGACGACGTAATCCTTCTTGATGGGGCCATTTGGAAAGTATCGCAGCGGGATACCGCCCTTGTTCGCCATGGAATTGCGTGCGTTTTCGGGAAGTTTCAGTGCCAGTCCGGCCGGCGTCAAACTCATGAATATGCGGCCGTCCGCGTAGGCTGCGGCACCGCTAAAGAAATGCTTGCATTCGATGTCCGGACCGGCTGCAAGAGCGATACGATCGAGCAGCGAGCGCAGCTTTTGAAGATACGCTTGAACCATGCGGACAAGCTATGCTCAAGCATCGCTTGAGGGTCAATGGCGGTGCCTTCCACGACACCTCGCCGAAAAGCCCTCGCCGCGCTTGTAATCATCCGTTACCGGCGCTATCTAACCGCTCGAACTGATCTCGCACGCGGGGATCACGGCTACCGGGGAGAGCCCGGCTGGTCGATCCGGTGTCCGGCACAAGCCGGGCTCAAAACCCCGCGGAGGCATAACCGGAGAAGGATAGTCAACGATGACGCTGCCGAGTTTTTCCATGCGCCAGCTGCTTGAAGCTGGCGTTCATTTCGGACACCACACCAGACGCTGGAATCCGAAGATGTCGCCCTTCATTTTCGGGGTGCGCAACAAAATCCATATCATCGACCTGCAACAGACCGTGCCGATGTTGCACCAGGCAATGGCGGCGGTGCGCGCCGTTGCCGCCGCTGGGGGCCGGGTTCTCTTCGTCGGCACCAAGCGGCAGGCCAGCAGGATCGTCTCGGAAACCGCAGCGCGCAGTGGCCAGTACTATGTCGACCATCGTTGGCTCGGCGGCATGCTGACCAACTGGAAGACGATCTCGAATTCGATCAAGCGCCTAAAAGACCTCGAGGAGCAGCTCGTCGGCGGTTCCGAGGAGGCGACCGGACTGACCAAGAAGGAACTGCTGCGACTGACCCGCGAGCGCGACAAGCTCGACCGGGCCCTCGGTGGCATCAAGGACATGGGCGCGCCGCCGGATATCGTCGTCATCATCGACACCAACAAAGAGGCGATCGCGGTCCAGGAGGCCAGAAAACTGAAAATTCCCGTAGTCGCTATCGTCGACAGCAATTCCGACCCCGACGGCATCGACTACCCGATCCCCGGCAACGACGATTCACTGCGCGCCATCGAGCTCTATTGCGAGCTGATTTCAGCGGCCGTCATCGACGGGCTGCAAGAAGAGGCGCGCAGCAAGGGCGTCGATGTCGGCGAGTCGGAAGAAGCGCCGGTCGAGGACTTGTCGGCGGTCGTCGCCGAAGAAATAGCGGCCGGTGCGCCGACGGTTCCAGCCGAAGCGAAGCCGGAGGCCCAAGTAAAGACCGAAGCGAAGGCGACGGCCGAAGCGAAGCCGGAGGCCCAAGTAAAGACAGAAGCGAAGCCGGAGGCCCAGGTAAAGACCGAAGCGAAGCCGGAGGCCCAGGTAAAGACCGAAGCGAAGCCGGAGGCCCAAGTAAAAACCGAAGCGAAGCCGACGGCC
>JAPULJ010000537.1 GCA_027295145.1 Alphaproteobacteria bacterium
ATGCGGCGCAGATCGGTCATGGCTTCGGTGTTGCCGGCCATCGGGCGCATGTCGCCTTGGGCCATCACCCGGTTCATATGGTCTTCGGGCTTTGCCTTGACCCACACCGTGAAGCAGGCGTCGAGCAGCAGCTCGTAGGTGCCGGGCTCTGAGACCAGGCTGCCGCCGGTAGCGATCACCATATCGGCGTTGGCCGCAACCAGGCGCTCGAGCGCCCGGCGCTCATAGCGGCGATAGGCGGCCTGGCCGGACAGGGAAAAAATTTCGGTCAGGCTGATACCGGTATCGCGCTCGATCTCGTTGTTCATCTCGACGAAAGGCAGGCCGAGGCGCTCGGCGAGGCCACGGCCAAGGCTAGTCTTGCCGGCCCCACGCAGGCCCACCAAAGCAATGCGGGCGCTACGGCCGGCTTGCGGATCGCGCCCAAATTGAAGGCTCAGCAGATGGCCCGCTTCGTTCAATTCGCGCGGGCTCAAGCGTTCGAGGCGCTGCAACAGGAGCGTCAGCTCGACCGCCTGCTCGGGCCCCTCGCGTACCAAATCGGTAAGCGGTAGTCCCATGGCATGGGCAACCTGACGCAACAGGGCGATCGATATATTGCCGCGCCCGGCCTCGAGCTGGGCGAGGTAGCGCTCGGAGACGCCCGAATCGCGGGCCAGGATCTTGCGGGTCATGCCGCGGCGCGCCCGCGCGTTACGGACCCGCACACCCAGCCCTTTCAGGTAAGTTTCGAGGGTCTCGGCGGCGCAGGGCGCCTGATTCTCGGCCTTCTTTGCCGCCTGGGTCATGGCATCTGGCATCGGGGCATTCTTTCGCATCGCTCAATAATATGCATTATAATGCTTGTTACAGGCGATGTCATGCATTATTAAATCATTTCGGTGGCGCCTTGCTTCCAACGGCCACCAATTCGTTTTCATCCGCTCCGGTTCCGTGCAGGATGCGCCGCGCGGGTTCGCGTTTTCGATTGCATCGGGGGATTCTTTCCTTGCCGGTTTCATTGAAAATCCTCGTAGGCACGATGACCGGGACGGCCGAGCTCGTCGCCGAGGAAATTTCCGACGTGTTGATCGAGGCCGGCCACGAAGTCGAGGTCGAGCCGATGGACGACCTGGGCGCCGATGCGTTCGAGGGCGGCGGCATCTTTTTGATCTGCACCTCGACCTACGGCCAGGGCGACGTGCCCGACAACGCGATGCCGTTCTACGAGGCGCTAAAGGAAGAGAAGCCCGACCTCTCCGGCGTGCGCTACGGGGTCTACTCGCTGGGTGACCGGACTTACCTCGACACGTTTAATTTCGGCGGCAAGAGGTTCGATGAAATCCTCAGCGAGCTTGGCGCCAGGCGCCTCGGTACGCTCGCCATGCACGACGCCAGCGCCGGCACCGTGCCCGAAGAGGAAGGCGCCGATTGGGCCATGGAGTGGGTCGCCGGCTTCGAAAGCGTGCCCGCCTGACGGTCACGCCGACTGAAATTCTCAAAAATAAAATTCCGCGCGCCGCATCCAATACCCGCACCCGCTTGTAACTCCTTTCGAAGACGGCAAACGGCGACCGCGACGCTTGGCACGGATGCCCGATGGCGGGCCTCGAAGACGTCTTCGCGCCAGGGAAAACCCTGCCGGAAACCAAAACGAACACCCTTAATACGGAGGTCCCTAAGATGAAGATCATGATCGGTGCCGCGATCGGCGCCATTGCATTGTCCGCATGCGCCAGCGCGGCCGATAAGATGCACCCTGTTTCCCACGCCCATATCGGTCACGTCGCCAGCGGCTGGACCGACACGCCCAAGGGCATGGGCCTGCTGCCAACGGCGTTTGCCGAGGCCAAGATTGCTGCCTACCATGCCGAGGTCGCGCTTAAAAAGCCGACAAATCTGGCCTGGCTGAAGGCTCATACCTGGCACGCGGTTCACGCGGTCGACCCCAAGGCCGCGCCCAAGGGCGGGCCGGGCCTCGGCTACGGCGTCCGCAAGGCCGCAATCGGCGCCGCCTACCACATCCGGATCGCTGCCAAGAGCAAAGATTCGACCGCCAACATCAGGCTGCATGCCGAGCACGTGGCGGTCAGCGCCCACAACTCGTTGGCCCGCATCGACGCCATCGTTGCTGCTGGCAAGAAGATCCAAGTGGCGCGCTCCGCTGGCGAGGCCTTGCCGCTGGCCCGCAAGATTGTCCTGTGGTCAAAGCAGCTCACCGCCGGCAGCGATGCCAACGGCAACGGCAAGATCACCTGGGTCAAGGGCGAAGGCGGCCTGAAACAGGCCAAGGCCCATCTCGGCTACATGATGCAGGGCGAAAACATCGCCATGATGAAAAAGTAGCGTTTGTCGTTCCAACGGACCGCCGCGGCGCGCCTTCTCCCCCAGCGCCGCGGCGGGTTTTTTTTGGTTTCCCAATTCGCCGTCATGCCGATGCATGGCTCCCTTGCCGGCTGACAGCGTTGTCAGCGTTGGCGATCCCGGTTAAGAAACGGGGGCGACCGGTGGGGCCGGGACGCTGGCGGTCCCGCGAACTCAGAGGACCCGCGAACTCAGAGCACCCGCGAACTCAGAGGACCCGCGAACTCAGAGAAAGAGTGTGGGGCAATCAATCCGACCAACTATGCCGGCGGCTGGTGGGTCGAGCGGTCGGGCGAGGAGACGGCTCGATCGGCTGTAAGCGCTGGCCGATCGGGCTTCCGAAATCTTACTCTAACGATTGGGAGACAAAGGTATGAGCAAGGCAGAATTCGAAGAAAAGCTGCGCGCTGTCGTCTCGGCGATCGAGGGGTTGCCTATCGACGCAGGGCTTACGGCGCGCCTCGATGAGGAATTTCCCGCCGACGGCGAAGCCTTCAAGTCAATCGAGGCGCTGTGCCATAAGGGTATCGCCGAGGGCTGGTTGTGCCAGCACGAGGACGGCGGCGTGCGCTACAGCCGCCCGGTCAAGCCTTCGCCGGAGACCGCCGGCTTCAGCGTCGACGTCGTCAAGATGAAAGACTTGAAAGGCCCCTACCACGCCCATCCCAACGGCGAGATCGACATGATCATGCCGATCGACAAGGGAGCGAAATTCGACGGCCACGGCGCGGGTTGGTGCGCCTACGAGCCAGGAAGCCAGCACTACCCAACAGTCAGCGGCGGCGAGGCTCTGATTCTCTACCTGCTACCCGACGGCGCGATCGACTTCAAGGCCAAGCCGCCCGGTTAGCGGACACGATTTTATGCCCTTCGTCGAAGTCGATGGACACCGACTCGAGTACCAATGGATTGGCCCACCCGCCGGGGAGGGGCCGTGCGTCGTCATGCTTCATGAGGGCTTGGGCTCGCTCTCGATGTGGCTCGATTTCCCGGCGGCGGTGGCGCAAGCGACCGGCCTCGCGGTGCTCGTCTATAGCCGCCTGGGTTACGGTAAGTCGGACCCGCTGAAGGATTTCTCGCTGCCCGTAAGCTACATGCACGACGACGCGACGACCGCACTTCCTGGCGTTCTGGCCGCCCTCGACGTCCGCCAGCCGATCCTCTTCGGCCACAGCGACGGCGCCTCGGTCGCCCTGATCTATGCCGGCAGCGGGATCGACCCCGCGCCACTCGGCGTCGTCGCCATGTCGCCTCACGTCTTCGTCGAACCTATATGTACCGTCAACATCGCCAAGGCCCGCGTGGCCTACGAAGAGGGCGATGTTCGTCAACGGCTCGCCCGCCACCACGACAATGTCGACAGCGCGTTCTACGGTTGGAACCTCGCCTGGCTGTTACCCGCCTTCAAGGATTGGAACATTGAAGATTATCT
>JAPULJ010000538.1 GCA_027295145.1 Alphaproteobacteria bacterium
GATGCACCCCCAGTTCAGGCAGATGCCGCCCAGATGCTCGCGCTCGACCACCGCAGCCTTCATGTCAAGCTGGGCCGCGCGGATCGCCGCCACGTATCCGCCAGGCCCGCCGCCGACGACGATCAGGTCGAAATTGGTATCGGCCATTCAGTTCCCTCAAAAATCGATTTTGGGATGCTCAAATCCAGACGTCGTTTTGCGCCGTGCGTTCTCCGCCCTCGTGGCCCGTATTGGGCACGCCGCGCGGTTCGATCAACAGCATCTTGACCTCGTTCTCCGCGTAGGGTTTGTGCTCCACACCCTTCGGCACGACGAACATTTCTCCTGGCGATACATGTACGGCACCGTCGCGAAAATCGATCCGCAGATTGCCTTCGATCACGATAAACGTCTCATCGGTATCTTGATGATCATGCCAAACAAAATCCCCTTCGATCTTTACTATCTTGAATTGATAGTCATTCATTTCGGCAATCACCTTTGGCTGCCATTGCTCGTCGAACATTCCCAATTTTTGCTGAAAGTTGATTGGTGCGTAGCTCATAAATCCTCGCTGTGATTATCCGGATTTATCTTTTCGGACATTACATTCACGCCAGCATCGTCGCCGGCGCTTCGATGAAGCCCTTGAAGGCCTGTATCCATGTCGCACCGGTGGCGCCGTCGACGACCCGGTGGTCGCAGGTCAGGGTTACCGACATTACGGTCCGCACGACGATCGCGCCGTCATGAACCACGGGGCGCGGCTCACCCGCGGCGACGGCCAGGATGCAGGCCTGCGGCGGGTTGACGATCGAGGTGAAGTCCTTGATCCCGAACATGCCGAGGTTGGACACCGAGAAACCGCCGCCCTGGTATTCCTCGGGCATCAGTTTTCCTTCCTTCGCCCGCCCAGCGAGCGCTTTCATTTCCACCGAGATCGCCGCCAAGCCCTTACGGTCCGCATCGCGGATGATCGGCGTGATCAGCCCGTCCTTGATCGCCACCGCGACCGCCACGTCGATGGTGTTGTATCGGATGACCGCCTCATCGGACCACGAGGCGTTGACTGCCGGCACGCGGCCCAACGCCGCCGCGGCCGCCTTTATCACCATGTCGTTGACCGAGACTTTGTAGGCCGGTTTGCCGGTCTCGGGATCGCTTGGCGCAGTTTCGTTGATTTCCTTGCGCGCCGCCAGCAGTCGGTCGATCTCGCAATCTACGGTGAGATAGAATTGCGGGATGTCACGATCGGCTTCGCTCAGACGGGCGGCGATAATTTTGCGGATCCCTGAATGGGGGATAAGCGTCGGCTCGGCGCTCGGCGCGGCCTGGCCCGGCATTGCCGGCGCTGGAACGCCCGCTGGCGGCGGGGCTTTGAGCACGGTTTCGATATCGGCCTTGACGATGCGCCCGCCGGGGCCGCTGCCGGCCAGCGCTTCGAGGGCGATCCCCGCCTGTGCGGCCATGCGTTTGGCCAGCGGCGAGACCATGATGCGGCCGCCCTGACCGTTCGATTTCTTTGGCGCGGCAGGCGGCGATTGGGGCGCAGGTACTATTGCCGGCTGGACAGGGGCTGGAGCCGGCGTTGGGGCCGCAGCCACCGCCTGTGGTGGTGACGGCGAGGGAGTTGCTGCCGGTTGTGGCGGCGCGGCGACCGGTGCAGCGGCTACAAACTCTTCGAGCGCCTTTTCGTCCTCGTCCTCTTCGAGCAAAATCGCGATGGCTTGGTTGACCGGCACGTTCTCTGTGCCTTCGGCCACCAGGATGCGCGCCAACGTGCCCTCCTCGACCGCCTCGATTTCCATCGTCGCCTTGTCGGTCTCGATCTCGGCGATGAGGTCGCCGGCGCTAACTTTATCGCCCTCCTTCATCAGCCATTTGGCGAGGGTTCCCTCGGTCATGGTCGGCGACAGGGCCGGCATCAGGATCTGGATCGGCATTGCTCTACCTCGGGGGATTTCTTCGGCTTGGGCCCTTGTTTAGCCCCTGTTCAGCTCGTGTATAGGACTGACTTGACCGCCGCGACAACGCTTGCGGCCTGGGGCAGGGCGAGGGCTTCGAGATTTGCGGCGTAGGGCATCGGAACATCGACCCCGGTGACCCGTGCGACCGGCGCATCGAGCCAATCGAAGGCCTGCTCCATTATGGTGGCGGAGATTTCGGCGCCGATCCCCGCCGTCGGCCAGCCTTCCTCGAGGCTGACCAGGCGGTTGGTTTTCTTTACCGATTCGACGATGCTCGCGGTATCCAGCGGGCGCAGGGTGCGCAGATCGATGATTTCGGCGTCGATGCCCTCGCCGGCCAGCATGCCGGCCGCTTCCAGGGCGACCTCGACCATGCGTGAGAAGGCGGTGATGGTAACGTGCGCGCCGCTGCGGGCGATGCGGGCGCGGCCGATCGGCACCAAATGTTCGGGATCGCTTGGCACGTCCTCGAAGTTGCGGCCGTAGAGCAATTCGTTCTCTAAGAATATCACCGGGTTGGGGTCGCGGATCGCCGATTTCAGCAGCCCCTTGGCGTCGGCCGCCGTGTAGGGCGCGATGACGATGAGGCCCGGGCAATGGGCGTACCAGCTCGAATAATCCTGACTATGCTGGGCGGCGACCCGCGAGGCCGCGCCGTTCGGTCCGCGAAAGACGATCGGCGCGCTGATCTGCCCGCCCGACATGTAGCGGGTTTTGGCCGCCGAATTGATGATCTGGTCGATCCCCTGCATGGCGAAGTTCCAGGTCATGAATTCGACCACCGGACGAAGTCCGGCGAAGGCGGCGCCGACGCCGAGCCCAGTAAATCCGTGCTCGGTGATCGGCGTGTCGATAATTCGCGCCGCGCCAAATTCCTCCAGCAAGCCCTGGCTGACCTTGTAGGCGCCCTGGTACTCGGCGACCTCCTCGCCCATCAAAAATACCGTATCGTCGCGCCGCATCTCCTCGGCCATGGCGTCGCGCAGCGCCTCACGCAATGTCATCGCCGCGATTGCGCCCGAATAGGCTTCCTCGGCCGGCGGCGCCGGTGCGCTCGGTTGGGAATCTGAAGCAACCGGCGCCTCCATCTGTTGCTCGGGCACTTGCTGCTCGGGCGCAGACGGCGCCGAGGCGTTTCCTGCAGGCGCGCCAGCGGGTTCCGAAGTGACGAAATTATCTAGGCCCTTGGCGTCCTCACCGTCGGTCAACAGCAGCGCGATGACTTGATTGACCGGCACATTTTCGGTGCCTTCGGGCACCAGGATGCGCGCCAGCGTACCCTCCTCGACCGCCTCGATTTCCATCGTCGCTTTGTCGGTTTCGATCTCGGCGATGAGATCGCCCGAACGGACCTCATCGCCCTCTGCCTTGAGCCAGCGGGTAAGCGTCCCCTCGGTCATGGTCGGCGACAATGCCGGCATCAGGACTTCAACAGGCATTGGAATTTCTCATGCGGCGGGCGCTGCCAGCACGTCGGTGTAGAGCTCGCTGACATCGGGCTCGGGGCTCTCTTGGGCGAAATCTGCGGCGGCGTTTACGATCTCGCGAATCTCTCGGTCGATCTCCTTCAGGCCCGCCTCATCGAGGATTTTATCTTCCAGCAGCCGGTCCCTTTGGTGGTCGATGGGGTCGCGTTCCTCCTTGACCTTTTTGACTTCCTCGCGGGAGCGGTACTTGGCTGGGTCGGACATCGAATGGCCGCGATAGCGGTAGGTCACCATTTCAAGGATGAACGGACCCTTGCCGCTGCGCGCATGCTCGATGGCAACGGCCCCGGCTTCGCGCACCGCCAGAACATCCATACCATCGACCGATTGACCCTGGATGCCGTGGGCGGTGCCTCGGTGGTAAAGGTCGGTGGTCGCTGAGCCGCGCTCTATCGAGGTGCCCATGGCGTATTTGTTGTTCTCGATGACGTAAACAACCGGCAGGTCCCATAAGGAGGCCATGTTGAAGGATTCGTAAACTTGGCCCTGGTTGGCCGCGCCGTCGCCGAAATAAGTCAGGCACACCCCGTTATCCTGGCGGTAGCGGTGGGCGAAGGCGATGCCGGTGCCCAGCGAGACGTTGGCGCCGACGATGCCGTGCCCGCCATAGAACCCCTTGGCGGCAGAGAACATGTGCATAGAGCCGCCCTTGCCCTTGGAATAGCCGCCCCGGCGGCCGGCCAACTCGGCCATGACTCCGTTCGGCTCCATGCCGCAGGCGATCATGTGGCCGTGATCGCGGTAGGTAGTGATCACCGAATCGCCGTCTTCAAGCACCGACTGCATGCCGACGACGACCGCCTCCTGGCCTATGTACAAATGGCAGAAACCGCCGATCAGGCCCATGCCGTAGAGCTGCCCCGCCTTTTCCTCGAAGCGGCGGATGGTCAGCATGTCACGATAGAGTTGCATAAAGAGCGCCGGCGAAGCCTTGGGCGGGGCTTTTGTCGCGGCCTTCTGGGCACCCTTGGCTTTGCCTTTTGTCTTACCGGCAGCCGCCATGCGCGCCTCCGCTATCGTGGCGTGGAAGGATGACGCCCGGTATAAGCCCACTCCCCCGAGCGGCGGCGTCACTGCTGGCCTAGAGTTAAGCCAAAAAGAGCATTCTTACAAGCGCGCGCCGGATCGTTTCGATCGTGATATTGGCAACATTCTTACAGCCCGTCAGCGCTTTTTCTCAGGTCTGCGATCGTAAATCACGATCTCGTTCGGGCGGATCAAGTTCAGCATCCGGCGCACCTGCTCGTCGAGCATGTCCTCATCGATGTGCCGGTTGCGCATCAGCGCGATCCGGTGCTCCAGGCGCTGGCGTTTCATGTGCAGCGTCGCCAGCCTGGTTTCGGCCTCGGCAAGTTTTCCCTCGAGCCGCAGCCATGCGATCAGCCCCCGATCGCCCTCGACGATGTGGTAGCCGAAATAGACGACAAGGCCGACCGCCAACACCATTATTGTAACCGGCCGAGCGCGCTCGCGAATATTGCCCATGAAGCTCATGGCGATCAGGGAATCACAGGAGATTCCCACCGGTCAAGGCTAAAATTACAATGGAATCTGTCGGTTAACGATATTATGTGGTAAGCGCCTGAAAAGACTCAAGATATAGGAAAAGGCGCGAAGGGCTCTCCGCCCGCATAATGCGCCGCCGGCCCCAATTGCTCCTCGATGCGGATGAGTTGGTTGTACTTGGCCAGCCGGTCCGAGCGGGCCAGTGAGCCGGTCTTGATCTGCCCGCAATTGGTCGCCACGGCGAGGTCGGCGATCGTCGCGTCCTCGGTCTCGCCCGAGCGGTGCGAGATAACCGCGCTGTAACCAGCTTTGTGCGCCATCTCAATGGCCGCCAGAGTCTCGGTAAGAGTGCCGATCTGGTTGACCTTGACGAGGATCGAATTGGCGATGCCTTCGGATATGCCGCGCCCGAGACGCTCGACGTTGGTCACGAAGAGGTCGTCACCGACCAATTGGACGCGCGATCCCAGCGCCTCTGTCAGGGCCTTCCAGCCCTCCCAGTCGTCCTCGGCCAGGCCGTCCTCGATCGAGACAATTGGGTAGTCCTCTATTAGCGCCCGGTAATATTCGACCATGGCGCCGGGATCGAGGCTGGAACCCTCGCCGGCCAGCACATACTTGCCTTTAACGTGGAATTCGCTGGCCGCGGCATCGAGGGCGAGGGCGATATCCTTGCCAGGCTTCAGCCCGGCCGACTCGACCGCGCCGATGATGAAATCGAGGGCCTCGCGGGTGCCCTTGAGTTGCGGGGCGAAGCCGCCCTCATCGCCGACATTGGTATTGTGTCCGGCCTTCTTCAGTCGGGCTTTGAGGGCATGGAACACTTCGGCGCCCATGCGCACCGCTTCGGCCAGGCTGGGCGCCGCCAACGGCACGATCATGAATTCCTGGATGTCGATCTCGTTGTCGGCGTGGGCGCCGCCGTTGACGACGTTCATTAATGGTACCGGCAACGTCCGCGCGCTGGTACCGCCGACATAGCGGTAGAGCGGCAGCCCGGCATCTGAAGCTGCCGCTTTGGCCACCGCCAGGCTGACCCCGAGGATGGCGTTGGCGCCGAGGCGCTTCTTGTTCGGCGTGCCGTCGAGGGCGATCATCTTGTGATCTATCGCCACCTGTTCTTCGGCGTCGAGGCCCGAGAGAACGTCGAAGATTTCTCCGTTGACGCTTTTGATCGCCTTGAGCACCCCCTTGCCGTCGTAGCGTTTCTTATCGCCGTCGCGCAGCTCGGACGCTTCGTGCTTGCCGGTCGAGGCGCCCGAAGGCACCGCTGCCCGCCCACTGGCGCCGGTCTCCAGCACGACATCGACCTCGACCGTCGGATTGCCACGGCTGTCGAGGATCTCGCGGGCGCTGATATCGAGGATGGCGGTCATGGACAAGTGCTCTCCAAAACGAGTGCGTGCGGGCAACAGATAACGGTGCTGTCCCGCTCGGGCAAGCCGGTGGGCTACGCTAGAGGCTTCGATTTCGCCACGCGATCAAATTCGATCAATGTCTCAAGTAACGCCGGTAACTCTTTTAATAAAATCATGTTTGGTCCGTCAGATGGCGCCCTATCGGGGTCCTGGTGGGTTTCAATGAAGACCGCGGCCACGCCGACCGCCACCGCCGCACGGGCGAGAACGGGCACGAATTCGCGCTGACCGCCCGAGGTGCCACCGAGCCCGCCGGGTTGCTGCACTGAATGGGTGGCGTCGAAGACGACCGGGTAGCCGGTCTGCGCCAACACGGGAAGCGCGCGCATGTCCGAGACAAGCGTGTTGTAGCCGAACGAGGCGCCGCGCTCAGTCAAAAGCAGATTGCGATTGTTCGTCGACTCAACCTTGCGGACGATGTTGGCCATATCGCCGGGCGCCAGGAACTGGCCCTTTTTGATGTTCACCGCCTTGCCAGTCGCCGCCGCTGCCAGCACCAGGTCGGTCTGGCGGCACAGGAAGGCTGGGATCTGCAGGACATCGACGACCTCGGCGACCGGCTCGCATTGGGCCCGCTCGTGGATGTCGGTGAGAACCGGTACGCCGTGGGTCTCGCGCAGCTCGGCGAGGATCGGCAGGCTCTCCTTCAGCCCCAATCCACGCGGACTGTCATGGCTGGTGCGGTTGGCCTTGTCGAAGGAAGTCTTGTAGATCAGCCCGATGCCCAGCTTGCCGGCTATGTCCTTCAGCGCTGCCGCCATTTCCAGCGCGTGGGCACGCGATTCAAGCTGGCAGGGTCCGGCGATCAACGCCAGCGGCGCGTCGTTAGCGAGAGTGACGGGGCCGATTGCGACAGCGTGGGCGCCGTTTTTGGCGTTCGTCATGGGTGAGCCATCCGCTTTCGGGGGTGACCGGCGCCACCGCGATTAACTTCGAGGGCGGAGGTTAATTCCGTGAAAGGACGACCAGAATCTTAAGCCGATTCACTAGCCGCTGCAAGGGCTGCGGGGCTGCTATCGGCGGCTTTCCCCTGCACCTGTATTATCTTCTTACTACCCAACCGCTCGCTGGGAAAACAAACATATACGGTGGTGCCCCGACCAACTTCGCTTTCCAGCCGCACCGAGCCGCCGTGCAGCTCGGCGAGATATCGGGTCAGGGCGAGGCCGAGCCCGGTCCCCTCATTCTTGGCCTGTGAGCCGTGCTCGGCGACCTGGCCGAAGGGCTCCATCGCCTTGGCGATTGCGTCTTTGGCGATGCCGATGCCTGTATCGACGACGCTGATCGTCAAGCCGCGTTCTGCGTTGAGCCCAGCGTTGACGGTGATGTTCCCGCCCTGTGGCGTGAACTTGACCGAATTGCTGATAAGATTGAAAAGGATCTGATCGAGCGAGCGCAGATCGGCGTGCAGCACAGGAATGTCGGCCGGTACCACCAGGCGCAGATCGAGGCCCTTCTGGTTGGCTTGTACACGCATGAGCTCGATGCAATTTCCCAGCGCCTTGGGAAGGTCAATATCTTCCTCATGAAGTTCGTAGTGGCCGGCCTCGATCTTGGACAAATCGAGCAGATCGTTGATCAGGCTCAGCAGGTGGGTGCCGCTGCGGTGGATGAAGCCGGCGTATTGTTTGTAGCGGTCATCGATGTTGGGGCCGAACATCGCTTCCTTGAGGACTTCGGAAAAACCCATGATGGCATTCAGAGGCGTGCGCAGCTCGTGGCTCATATGAGCGAGGAAAGATGACTTCGCCTGGTTCGCCTGCTCGGCCTTGGTCCGTGCAAGGTCCTGCTGGCGCTCGACAGCGCGCCGCCGCTGCAAGTGCCGCCAAATGAAAAAGAACTGCGCCGCGCCGGTCATCACCAGGACCAGCACCAGGACCAGCGCGGCGATGTTCGAAAGCCGTTGGAAACGCGCCATCGCGGCGGTGACGTCGATAAAGACCTCGACCGCGCCGAGAAATTTGCCGTTCTCCATGATCGGGATGTAGGTCTCGCCGATCAGGCGGTCGTCTTTGAACAGCTCGCCGACTTTGACGATCTTATGCCCCAGCGCGACCCGGTCGTAGAAGTAGGATTCGTCCGAGAGCTTGCCAATATCTTTCTTGCGCGAGCCGTAAACGACTTTGCCCTTGGCGTCGTAGATATTGAAGCGCGTGACGTTGCTGGTCTCGGCGGCGAATTGCAGGTGGTGGCGATCCTCCGCCGACAATGCCGCGCCACGCAACAGGGGCTTGAACCAGGTCATGCGGGTGCGTACGACATTCGCCCAGCGTTCGGCCGCGGCCAGGGATTCGTTCTCGACATAGGCCCGCCCGGTGACAAGCAGTCCAACAACGACGAGTGCCGTCGCCAGCACGCCCAAGAAGGCGAGGGAAAGAAAGAGCCGGGTCGAAGACTGCATGACGTTTGGTGATCTCCGGTCCCGATGCCAGGCTAGGTTACCTATCGACGAAGCGAATATGTCGCATCACGCCGATACGTTGAATATATTCGGTGAAATTTAAAGAAAGCCTTACGGATTTCGCGGCTCTTGGCGTGAATGAGCGGGCCTCTACGACAACAGAACGAGATTCCTGCCTACACCAACCGGCTCTGCGTGAGGGCTGCGCCAATGAAAGATTCGAACAGCGGGTGAGGCTCGAAGGGCTTTGATTTCAGCTCGGGATGGAACTGCACACCGATGAACCAGGGATGTTCGGGGATCTCGACGATTTCAGGCAGCGCGCCGTCGGGCGACATGCCGGAGAAACGCAAGCCCACTGCCTCCAGCCGGTCCTTGTAGCCGATATTGACCTCGTAGCGGTGGCGGTGGCGCTCGTTGATATGCAAAGCGCCGTCGTAGATTTCCTGGACCCGGCTGCCCGGCGCGATGTCGCACGGATAGGCGCCCAGGCGCATGGTGCCGCCGAGGTCGTCGTCGATGTTGCGCCGCTCGGTCCGGTTGCCATGCATCCATTCGGTCAGCAGCCCGACCACCGGCTCGTCGCAAGCGCCGAATTCGCTCGAATTGGCGCGGCTCACCCCGGCCAGCGAGCGCGCCGCCTCGATCACCGCCATCTGCATGCCGAAGCAGATGCCGAAATAGGGCACGCGGCGTTCGCGGGCGAAGCGCGCCGCCTTGATCTTGCCCTCGGCCCCACGCTCGCCGAAGCCGCCGGGTATGAGAATGCCGTGGACGTCCTCGAGATGAGGCACCGGGTCCTCGTTTTCGAAGATTTCCGAGGCGATCCACCGTAGATTGACTCTCGTATTGTTGGCGATGCCACCATGGGTCAACGCTTCGTTGAGCGATTTATAAGCGTCCTGGAGATCCGTGTACTTGCCTGCGATAGCGATTGTCACCTCGCCCTCGGGTTTGAGGACCCGCTCGACGATATGCTCCCAGCGGCTGAGGTCGGGCTCGGAGGTATCGAGCCCGAAATGCCGGCAGACTTGGGTATCGAAGCCCTGCTTGTGGTAGCGCAGGGGCACTTCGTAGATCGAGCGCGCGTCGAGCGCCGGGATCACCGCTTCCTTGCGCAGATTGCAGAACAGGGCGATCTTACGAACCTCTTCCTCGCCGATCTCGCGGTCGCAGCGGCACAGCAGGATGTCGGGCTGTATGCCCAGCGCCTGCAATTCCTTGACCGAGTGCTGGGTCGGCTTGGTTTTGAGCTCCCTGGCCGCGGAAATATAGGGCAGCAGGGTCAGATGGGCGTACAGCGTGCGCTTCCGCCCCAACTCGTAGCCGAGCTGGCGGATCGCCTCGAAGAAGGGCAGCCCCTCGATATCGCCGACGGTGCCGCCGATTTCGCAAAGCAGGAAATCGACGCCGTCGGTCTCCGCCGTAATGAAGGCCTTGATGGCATCGGTGACGTGGGGGATGACCTGGATCGTCGCTCCGAGATAGTCACCCTGGCGCTCGCGGGCGATGACGTCGGTATAGATACGCCCGGCCGTGACGTTGTCCGAGCGCCGCGAGGGCACGCCGGTGAAGCGCTCGTAATGGCCGAGGTCGAGGTCGGTCTCGGCGCCGTCGTCGGTGACGTAGACCTCGCCATGCTGGTAGGGGCTCATGGTCCCCGGATCGACATTGAGGTAGGGATCGAGCTTGCGCAGGCGCACGGAATAGCCGCGCGCCTGCAGCAACGCGCCGAGCGCCGCCGCTGAAAGACCCTTGCCGAGGGAGGATACCACGCCGCCGGTGATGAATACGAACCGCGTCATGGACCTGCAGCGTACAGGAACGCCCCAGCCTGGCCAAGTAAAAGAGCGCTTTGGCCAAGAAAAAGAGGCGGCAAATTCGCCGCCTCGATCGATAACGCCGCTTGTGGTTGCGCCGTCACTTGACCGGCGCGCTTGGGCCGGCCGGTTTGGCTGGCCCCGGCTTGACCGGTGCCTCGGACTTGACCGGGGTCTGCGGGACGATCGGCCCGGTGCGCTTGCCGCTGACTAAAGTCAGCGACATGCTGGTCAAAAAGAACGCCGCCGCCAGGACCGCCGTCGCCCGGGTCAGGAAATTCGCTGTCGCCCGGCCGGTCATGAACCCGCCGCCACCGCCACCGCCGCCGATACCCAGCGCGCCGCCCTCGCTGCGCTGCAGCAGGATCAGACCGATCATGATGAGGGCGATGAGCAGGTGGACGACCAGGAGAATGGCTTGCATGGCGGAACTCGAAAAAGCGGCATCGGAGCGTGCAACGAAATAAGTCTAACGCGGGTGGCGATTTCAGCCGCGCGCATTTTCCCTATTTAGTCGCTTCGAGGTCTCTGCGCTAGACGCAATCTCGCGGGTCGCGCGATTTCACCTGTGAGGAGAGGGAAAACAACGAAATCTTGCCTTACCCGTCATTCCCGCAGGCCGCGCAGATCGCTAGAAAATCCGTCGCCTGCAGGCTGGCGCCGCCGACCAGCGCCCCGCCGACATCCTCCAACGCCAGGATTTCCCGCGCATTGCCCGGCTTGACCGACCCGCCATAGAGGATACGAAAACCGTCACCGCCGGCATTATCCGCAAGCCACCCCCGGATCGTGCCGTGCATGTCGGCGATCTCCTCAAGGCTCGGCGTGCGCCCGGTGCCGATGGCCCAGATCGGCTC
>JAPULJ010000539.1 GCA_027295145.1 Alphaproteobacteria bacterium
CGACGAAGGGTCAACGAGCCCGCGTCGGGCGAGCTTGAGACGAGGGCTCGCGGCACGCCGGCTGCCTCCAGCTTGCGGGCCGCGTTTTGGGGGGCGACGCTCTGCCAGGCCGGGCGGCTATAATGGAGATGCGTATCGAAGATCGGCAACACCTGATCGGCCGCGCCCGCCCAACGGGCGCAGGACGACACCGCGAGCGCCGTGAGCACGATGATCCTTTGGAAGCGATTCATGCCGAGATTGCTCATTAGGCTGTCGTTCCAACAACCATCTTGTCTAGATGACAGATGGGAGGCAACAGCCAGTAGCATTTGACGCGTGTTGTCAGGGAAACATGTGGGTATCCGGATTCCGCGCAAGTCTGTGGAATATTTCAATGCCGCCGGTATGTATTAATCTTTCGGCCTCAACCTTCCCAGGGTTGCGAGCCACGCACCACGCGGGCGAAGACCAGGAGTTCGACCGATGCCGCGCCGGCCCGCTTGAGGGTTCGCGCGCAGGCCTCCGCGGTGGCGCCGGTGGTCAACACATCGTCGATCAGGATTAACCGCTTGCCGGTGATATGCTGGCGCCTGGTCTTGGGCACCGTAAAAGCGCCGCGCAGAGCCAGGCGCCGGGCCGACGGGCTCATATGGCCGAGCGACTGCGTAGCCCTACGGCGCACCAACGCATCTGGCGCCATCGGCAGACCGCTCGCCCGGCCGACCGCCAAGCCGAGAAGTGTGGCCTGATTGTAGCGTCGTCGCCACAGCCGACGCCGATGCAGGGGCACCGGCACGATAACCTCGCCTTGACGCAGTAGTTCGGCCCCGGCGCGAGCCATCATCACTCCCAAGGCCGGCGCCAGGTGCGTACGGTCGCCGTACTTCAAGCCGAGCACTAAGCCCCGGCTAAGGTCGTCGTAGGCCAGCACTGCCCGCGCTCTGTCAAAGGCCGGGTGCCCTCGCGCGCAGGCGCCGCATTCGGTTTCTGGGCCGAGATCGAAGGCGAACGGGTACCCGCAACAAGCGCATAGTGGCTCTGAGAGGAAGGCAAGTTCGGTCCAGCAGCCGGGACAGATCGTCCCTTGACGGTCGACCACGATGCCGCAGGAAAGGCAGCGTGGCGGCAACAGAGCGTCGAGCAACAACCCGCCGGCCCGGCGCAGGAAAAGCACGGCATGTCCGTAATCCGTCATAAACGCGAGTCTGTCGCTGTTGCAACCGCCAAGTCAATTCGACATGCTCGACAACGCATCCTCCAACCAAAGGGAATATCCAAAGCATGAACGAGAACAACGATCTGAAAGGCAAGACCGCCGTGGTGACGGGGGCTGCTCGCGGCCTCGGGCAGGAATACGTGGTGGCCATGGCCGCTTGCGGTATGAACATTCTGGCCGCCGACCGCGACGATTGCGCGGAGACAGCCGGCTTAGCCAAGGGGCCGGGCAAAGTAGAGTGCGTTACCGTCGACGTGGCCAATGCCGCGAGCACGGTTGCGATGGCCAAGGCGGCCAGCGACGCCTTCGGGCGGATCGACGTACTGGTCAACAACGCCGCTCTCTATGGCGGGCTCGCCAGCGGCCCCTTCGATCGGATCGAAGAAGCCGAATGGGATTTCTGCATGGCGGTCAATATCCGCGGTGTGTGGAACGCCTGCAAGGCGGTAGTTCCGGCAATGCGCGAGGCCGGAGGCGGCTCGATTATCAATATTTCTTCGCTGGCGGCGACCTACGGGCTGCCCTATTCGCTCCACTACACCACCTCGAAGGGCGCCGTGATCGGCATGACACGGGGGCTGGCGCGCGAACTCGGGCGACACTGGATCCGGGTCAACGCAGTGGCGCCGAGCGCGGTAATGACAGATGCGACGAAGGAATTCTTCGGGGAGAAGCTTGATCGCGCCGCCGAAGTTATCCGTGACGGCCAGTCGCTCAAGCGGAACCTCGAAGTGCAGGATCTGGCCGGGACCATCCTATGGCTCGCCTCGGACGCCAGCCGATTCGTGACCGGCCAGACCATCATGGTCGATGGCGGGACGACGTTTCTATAGAGGCGCCATGCCGATCGGATAGAACCGAAGGGAGTGCCATCAATGGCGACTGGACTTGCTGGCCGGATCAGGGCGCTGGCGCGCGGATTGGCGTTGGCTGCGCTCGCTTACGCTTTTCTCACAGGGAGCCTAGCAACAGCCGGGGTGACTCTGAAGGAATACCGCGCGATCCTGAAGGACAACAAAAAGAAACCACTCACCCGGTTTCAGTTGTTGGCCCAACATATTGGCGGCGTCTATGAGGGGTTCGAATGGGCAAACGCGTACTTGCGCAGCCGGGTCAAACCACAGGTCTATTGCCGGCCAAAAAAACGCAAGGTCGGCATCAAGGCGCTGATCGGTTTCCTCGAAGCCGAGCTCCGCAAACCTTCGATCGGGAAGGGCAAGAGGTACAAGCCGAACGTGCCCATCGAGGCCGTCCTGCTGACCGCGCTGCGCGCGCGCTGGCCGTGTTTCAGCTAGATCATGCTCTAACGCCGCTGGCCGTCGGCCCGCCGTGAACGACGGCCATAAAATTTTCGATCGACGGGCCGTGCGGGCCCATCGCGACCGGGCAGCGAGAGCCCCGGAGGGGCACGACTTTCTGCACCGCGAAGTGGCGGCGCGGTTGGTCGAACGGTTGGGCGAGATCCGGCGCGACTTCGCTTGCGTTCTCGAACTCGGCTGCCACCGGGGGGCCTTGAGCGTTCTGCTGACCCGGCGCGGCGATGTCGAGACCCTTGTCGCGAGCGACCTCTCCCCCGCCTGCGCTGGCCACGCCCGCGATGTCGCGCCCCTCGCAATGACTCTCGCTGGTGATGAGGAGGCGCTGCCCATCGCCACTGGCGGTTTCGATCTGGTTATCAGTTGCCTGGCGCTCCACTGGGTCAACGACCTGCCGGGGGCGCTGATCCAGGCCCGCCGCGCGCTCAAGCCCGACGGGCTCTTTCTCGCGGCGTTATTCGGAGGCACTACCCTCGGACAATTGCGCCAAGCGATGATGAAAGCGGAAATCGAGGTCGAAGGAGGGGCCAGCCCGCGGATTTCGCCCTTCGTCGATATTCGCGATGCCGGGGCCCTGCTGCAGCGGGCAGGTTTCGCCCTGCCGGTCGTCGATCGTGACGAGATCACCGTCGCTTACGAAAACCCTCTGGCGCTGATGAAGGATCTGCGGCTGATGGGTGAGGCCAATGCGATGCGCGAGCGCCGGGTCGGCTTCAGCCGGCGCGAGACGCTGCTCCGCGCCGCCGCCATTTACGAGGGAACCTCCAAGGGCGCGGATGGACGCGTCCCCGCCAGCTTCGAAATCATCTACCTCACCGGCTGGGCGCCCGACCCCTCTCAGCCCAAAGCACTTAGGCCCGGCAGCGCCCAAACCCACCTCGCCGATGCGCTTGGAAGCGAGGAAAGCGAGAGCAACGAGTAAATGTTGGCTCCTGAAGGTAAAAAATGCGGCCCCGTCCGAGGGGTCGATACGGGGCCGCGAAGCGATCAAGGGTTCGCTTCGATCGAAAGGCTCAATCTGTCCCCATGTCGGGCCTTACTGCGCTCTCAAACCAGTGGCCCGCGCCCAGCGTCTCTAGGGAACAATAAACAATTCATTACTTAGGCTGTGGCACGTAACGCAGGTAGGGCTTCTCGGCGCGCCAGCCGTCCGGATACTTGGCTTTGGCGTCCTCGTCGGAAACGGCCGGAACGATGATCACTTCCTCGCCCTGCTTCCAGTTGGCAGGCGTTGCCACTTGGTGTTTGGCGGTGAGCTGCAGCGAATCAATCACCCGCAGCAATTCGTCGAAATTGCGCCCCGTGGCCATCGGGTAGGTGATGATCAGCTTGACCTTCTTATCGGGTCCGATGATGTAGACGTTGCGTACCGTTGCGTTGTCCACCGCTGTGCGATCCTTAGCGGCGCCTGTGGCATTGGGATGGATCATGCCGAAGAGCTTGGCCACCGTGAGGTCCGGATCGCCAATCAGCGGGTAGTTTGGCGCCAGTCCTTGGGTTTCCTCGATATCTTTGGCCCAGGCATTGTGGTCTTCGACGGGATCAATGCTGAGACCAAGTATCTTGACGTTCCGCTTGTCGAACTCGGGTTTGAGCTTGGCCACGTAGCCGAGCTCGGTGGTGCAGACAGGCGTGAAATCTTTGGGGTGCGAGAACAAAAGGCACCAGCCATCACCGATCCAGTCGTGAAAACTAATGTTTCCCTCGGTGGTTTCCGCTGTGAAATCAGGCGCCTCGTCGCCTAGCTGAATAGCCATGACGTTCTTCCTCCGTGTGGCTTGCTACGATTTTTAGAATGCTACCCGTCCCGCACAAGTATAGGCCGCGGCGCCCGGAGAGGCAAATTTTTGTGTATTACAAATATTCACATAAAAAAATCGTGCATTGGGTTTGCATACCCATTCACAGCTCGTCGCCGGCAATATCGCCGGCGCCCCGAACATTAGCCTGCGATCCTAAAGCACGATCTGGAAGAAAATGATTACTGTAACCACGAAGCCAGCGGTGAAAAGCAGCGTCCGCAAAAAAGGCACGCCCAGATAGAACACAACCATGTGCGCGACGCGGATCCAGAAGAACAACATCGCCATCAGCGCTGTCGTTTCATTCGCCGTTTTAGTCAGATGTGCGATGATCACGAGCGCAGCGAATGGTGCAAAATTCTCGACGAAATTGAGGTGGACACGCTTGGCGCGTCGTCCCCAGTCCGGAAGTTCCTTTTCGGGTATATCGCGGTAATTCGCTGCCGACATAGGTCCATGGTTCATCACAATCGCAATTATATGCGGGATCCACAGAAACAGACCGAGACCGGCGAGCAGGGTGAGGTAGAAGATATCGGGCGTCATCGTCATGGACATTCCCCCAGTTCGATTGAACGCCCCGCATTTAACACCAATGTTAAATCCTGGGCAACCGACCTCGCGAAAAACTTTTCTTTCACAATATGCTTGTTTTGGGATCGCTGTCGCGCCCAGCGCAGATGCGCTGGATCACCGCTGGCCGGGGTAAGGCCAGCTTACCGTGCTCGTAGGCTATGACACGCAGCCTGCCTTGCACCGCCTCCAATAGTTCGCCGTCGCGCAACAGAAAGTCTGGATTACGCGGCTGCCCAAATGCTTCGTTGCCTTGTGCGAAGGTCTCATAGATCAGCACCCCGCCGGTTGCTACCGCATCGCACAGCACCGGCAACAGCGGACGATAAAGGTAATTAACCACGACCACTGCATCAAAGCGCTGTCCAGCCAGGGGCCACGGCGAGCCGTCCTCGAGATCGGCGCGGATGGTCTCGATCCCTGCCTCTTCCGCGAGCCCAGCTAGGGCTTCACTATCGCGGTCGATGGCCGTGACGCGGCAACCGCGTCGGGCGAACAGAAGCGCGTGCCGCCCGCGCCCTGCGGCGACGTCGAGGACCGTGCCGCTGGATGGGACGAGATCGGCAAATCGCACGACCCAGGCCGACGGTGTCAGATTGTCGTGGCGGGGGGCGTTGTGGTGGGATTTGATTTGCGCCGGCAAGCCTTCACCTGTCCTAATAGATAGTTAACAGATTGTCGCATAATCTAGGGACATTATGTTATAGCCCATCGACATTAAGCGCCGTTTCGGCCGCGAGGAAGTGCATCGGATGATCCTGTTCAACCTCAGATGTGGCGAAGACCATACCTTTGAAGCCTGGTTCCGCGACGGCGCGACTTATGAGCATCAAAGCGCAGTTGGTGAGGTCGTCTGCCCAGTCTGCGGCGTTACCCAGATCGAGAAGGCGCCGATGGCGCCGCGGCTGGCGACCAACGCAAGCCGCAATGAGAGGGACGTGGAAATGGCCCGGCAGATCCGGGGCGCGTTTGCCGAGCTGCGCGATCATGTAGAGAAATCTTGCGACTATGTCGGCGCCGACTTCGCCGAGGAAGCGCGCAAGATCCACTACGGCGAGGAAAAGAGGCGCAACATCTACGGCGAAGCCTCCAGCGAAGAAGCCAAAGAGCTGGTGAATGAAGGTGTCTCCTTCGGTCGCATTCCTTGGTCCCAGCGCAGCGATTCATAAGATCGCGACGATTTCCATTGCTGACGGAGTTCTGCCGGACGTGTATTAAACGTGCACGGTGAAACAGTACTCCACGAGGCATTCCCCTTGCTGACATCGAAGACCGCGCTCGTCACTGGCTCGACCAGCGGCATCGGGCTCGCCATCGCTTCGGCGCTGGCCGGGTCCGGAGCCAACGTCATGCTGAACGGCTTTGGCGATGCCAGCGAAATCGAGACAATTCGCAAAAATCTTGAGCGCGCGCATGGCATCCGCGCTGGATATAACGGGGCCGATCTGACCAAACCTGAGCAGATCGACGAGTTGATCGACGCGTGCTTCGAAACTTTCGACGGCATCGATATCTTAATCAACAACGCAGGCATCCAGCACACTGCCGCGATCGAGGATTTTCCGCCCGAAAAGTGGGACGCCATTCTGGCGCTAAACCTCTCAGCCGCCTTCCACACCATACATCGCGCCGTTCCGCATATGCGCGAGCGCGGCTGGGGACGGATCATCAATACGGCGTCGGTCCATGGCCTCGTAGCATCGAAGGAAAAAGCCGCCTACGTCGCCGCCAAGCACGGGCTGATCGGGCTGAGCAAGGTGGTGGCGCTGGAGACCGCGGGCGCTGGAATCACTTGCAACGCTATCTGTCCGGGTTGGACCCTAAGCGAGTTGATCCAGCCCCAGATCGACGCTCGCGCGGAGGCTTTCGGCGGCGACATCGAAGCCGGCGGGCGCGATCTATTGAAAGAAAAGCAACCATCGCAGCAGTTCGTGACCACCGACCAGATCGGCGCGCTGGTGGTGTTTCTGTGCAGCGAGGCCGCGGCCCAAATCACCGGTGTTGCCCTGCCCATCGACGGCGGTTGGACGGCCCAGTAAACGCACACCCGGCAGCAGGGAGCAGCACCAGTAACCCGGCGTACCTATATTGAAGTGCGAACGATCGCCCCCAACCCACCAGACCGCTAATCCCCGCAGATGAACATCCCCCAGAAGAGATCTTGGCTCGGCCGGCGGCAGGTTCGCCGGATCAATCTTGCCCTGCAGGGCGGCGGCGGGCTCGGCGCCTTCGTCTGGGGCGTGCTCGACCGCCTTGTCGACGATCCCCGCATCGAGATCGAGGGCATCAGCGGCACCTCCTCGGGCGCCATCAATGCTGCGCTTTTTGCCGACGGGCTCGCTGCTGACGGCGTGCAAGGCGCGCGCCGCTCCCTCGAGGCGTTCTGGCGGCAGATCTCAGCCGCCTGCGAGGCGCGCCGGCGTCCGTGGTTTTCAATCCGCCGCCAGCTTCGTGAACGCCGCCTCCAGCTGTCTTCGCTCAACGTATTCCACGACGTCATGCAGCGCCTGATGGTACCATACGAGTTCGATGCGAGAACGATGGAGCCGTTACGTTCGGCGATCGCCGAGAGCATCGATTTTGCCCGCCTGAACGCAAGCGCCAGTCCTTTGCTGTTTATCAATGCGACTGACATAAACACCGTGCGCATGCGGGTCTTCAGCCGTCCCGAGATCACGCTCGATGCCCTGTGCGCGTCGTCGTGCCTGCCATTTCTCTTCCGCCCTGTCGAGATCGACGGCGCTCACTATTGGGACGGCGGCTTTATGGGAAATCCAGCGATCACGCCGCTAGTCTATGGCTGCAAGAGCCCGGACATCCTGCTGATCGAGACCGAACCGCCGGGCCGGAGGGCGACGCCGAAGACCGCCGCCGGACTGATCGAACGGATGAGCGAGATCAGCTTTACCGCGACCCTGGCCCGCGAGATCGAAACGATCGCGTTGCACGAAGGGGCGGGAGCGGAAACACTCAAACGTCGGCCGCGCCTGCCGAAGACCTACTTGCACCGTATCGCCCCTGTGAGCGATCTGGAGGCCGAGGGCGGGCGCGGCTATTCGAAATTCAACGCGGACTGGCGCTACCTGCACCGGCTCCAGCAACTCGGCCAACAAGCTGCCGATCGCTGGTTGGAGGAAAATTTCGACAGTCTCGGCCAGACCACTACCGTCGATTTGCTGGATCGTTTCGACTGAGCCCCATTCGTATTTCGAACGCTGATTTGCCGGATAACGATCATTGCAGATAGTCTTTCTCTGGCCGGAGGTCGAACGGCACTATTGCGTTGTGGCCGTTCTCCTGAGGTGGGCGAGGTGAAAGTGTTCCGCGCAATTTGTCGACGGACAATGAAAAGCAGCGCCCTGACAGGCGCCGCCTTTTTTTGAGGTCCATGGTCCGGAACCCGGTCACCGCGCGATGGCGACAGACCCGCGCTCACGGATGGCTTACAGCACGTTCGGCGAGTAGATGAACATCTTCCAAACGTCGCCGGTGCGCACGTTAGTCGCTGAGAATTCGCGCTTGGAGCCATGGGTCTTGGTGATCGAATAGCAGCTGCCATGCTTGTAGGGGAGCCCGGTGCCCTGGATGCAGAGCGTTCCATTGACCAGGTTCCAAGTGCCGTGGATCCGGCCTTGGCGATGCTCCGTGCCGGAATAGGACACCCCGCGGGTCACTTGCCAGTTGCCGGTGACGGTTCCGTCGGGGTTGAGCTTCATCACGTCGTCCCGCAACTCGCCGCCGAAGCGGATAGAGCGACGCACTTCGCTGCCGGGCAGCAGTTGGTCGAGGGCAAACGGCGCCGAGGCCATCGCCGGGGCGGCGAGGGCGGAAGCGGCAACCGCAATTCCGAGGATAGTCTTGCGCATCATCGTTCTCCTTGATCCTAGATTAAGTTGGGTCTTTTTGGTTTCGGTGCGGCCATCGCCACGCCAACGATGGGCGGACACTACCGCCAGCATGGCATTCAAGCAGTGACGCTAGTCACATGATACGCAAGTAACCGGCCCCTGCGTTCCCATGATTTGCCTTGATCGATACATACTCTACAATTCCAGTATACAAACGCGATCGGGATCGCCCCATGACAGCGAAGACAAATAATGACACTGGCAGTGACTTTGCTAGGCAAGCTGCGCCGCCTGTGACTAGCCTCTCGTCGCGATGGAACGGCCGGGTGTCGATCACCATCACACTTGCATCCGCAATCGGCTTGCTGGTGCTGGTGTCCGTTGGTACCGTGCTCGGGGTCGGGGTCTGGCTGGCGCAGAAAAATACCATCAGCCTATTGAGCGCCAACGCAGAACAGTCGGTTAGCGCCGCAGTAAATCGAATTAAACAACACCTGCAGCCGGCTGAGGCTCAGGCTAGGTTTATCTCCGAGAGGATTGCCAGTGGCGATATCGATCCTAACGACCGCAAAGGGTTCGGGCATATGCTCGTTGGCGCCCTCGCCGCCGCGCCGCAGATCGAGGCGGTAATATTAATCAATAAGAACTTGCGCTCTTTCGCTGCCGGGCGCGACCAGAAAACCGGCAAGGTTGGGATCAACGAGATCGATTATTCGCGCGATCCGATTATCCGCAAGGCCATGTCCCAGATTGCCCGAAAACCGGCTTGGGGCCCACCGATCTGGCGCGATCGGTTCAAGTCAACCTATCTCAACTTGGCTCATCCTGTGGTGCGCAATGGCAAGGCCATTGGCGCCGTAGTGGCGGTGGTGTCGGTGCGGCAGCTCTCAAGCTTTGTCAGCGATTCAAACCAGCAATCCGTTGGCCGCGGTTTCGTTCTTTATGGCCGAGACCGCGTTCTCGCCCACTCGCTGATGGCCGGTGGCTATCCCGGCCGCACTGCCAAGAACCCGCTACCGGCCCTTAACGGGTTCGGCGATCCCGTGCTCGGGTCAATCTGGCAAACCAAGAATCGCTACAAGCTCAACCTGAAACTACCCAGTGGCACCAAGGGTCATGTCCTTGACATTTACGATAATCAATATGTCTTCGTGTATCAAAAGATGACCGGATTTGGCCCCCGCCCCTTGTTCGTCGGCGCCTATTTCCAGACCGCCGATGTTGGCCAGGAAGTGCGGCGGATGATGGTGTCGTTGATCGCCGGCATCGTCGCGCTGGTGCTCTCGCTGGTGGCGGCGGTTATCCTTGGCCGCCGGATCGCCCGACCGATCGTACGCTTCTCGGCATCAGCGAGCCGCATACGCGATCTCGACATCGCCCAAATCGAGGATCTTCCGGGCAGCGTGTTCCGCGAGCTCAACGACCAATCCGCCTCCTTCAACGCCATGCTGCGGGCGCTGCGCTGGTTCGAGCTTTACGTGCCCAAGAAGATCGTCGCCAGTTTGATCAAGCAGGGCAGCGCCGGCGAGGTGATTTCGGATGCCCGCGTCATCACGGTCATGTTTACCGACATCGCCGGCTTTTCGGCGGCATCCGAAGGCATGGAGGCATCCGAGGTGGCAGCGTTCCTCAACCGGCATTTTGCTCTCATCACAGGCTGCATCGAGGCCGAGGAGGGCACCGTCGACAAGTATATCGGCGATGCGGTGATGGCCTTCTGGGGCGCACCAGATGAGCAGGCAGACAGTGCCGAGCGGGCCTGCCGCGCGGCTCTAGCCATCGCCGGCGCCATCCGCGAGGACAACAAACGGCGGGAGGCCAAGGGCGAGCCGCCGGTCGGCATCCGCATCGGCATCCATACCGGCACCGCCACGGTCGGCAATATCGGAGCGCCCGACCGGCTCAACTACACAATTATCGGCGATGCGGTGAATATCGGCGAGCGGCTCGAACAGCTCGGTAAGGAGGTCTATCCGGCCGGAACCGACGTCGCCATCCTGATCAGCGGCGACACCAGGCGCGCGCTGGGAAAGGGCTTCAAGACGATTGCCGCCGGCCGGCACAGGCTCAAGGGCCGCGCCGGCGAGACGGAGGTTTTCAAGCTGGCTTAAATCAACTCGCCCCTGTTCTCTAGTACCAGATCTCCATCCGCAGGCCTTTGGCGTCGAGGGGCGGATCGTCTGGCAGGCGCTCACCCTTGCCCTTCAGCATGCGCTCGGCGCTCAATGACAGGGCGCATGCGTCGAGCAAGTCATCGGCCCAGGCATGGCCGGTGTTGAGGATGTCGATCCAGTTGCTAATGCGCCCGAAGCCATTCTCCCTCAGCAAATCCATGCGCGTTTTCTGGCCCTCGGGGGTTTTTTTGGGATGTTCCAGGGGTGAGCCCTGTAGCGCCAGGAAGGCGAGCTCGGGATGGGCCTCGCGGATGTGCGCCTGGGAAGCGGGGGTCACCGTCTCGTCGACCTCGCGAATCTTGGGCAGCAGGTACCACGCTTGTTTGCTCAGACCGAAGCCGTCCTCCTTCGCCCAGAGCCGCGCCTGATCGTAGGTCTCGAACTCGAGCAGCGGCCGGCGCAGGCCCAGAAAAACGCTTGCGCCGCGCTGCCCCAGCTTTCTGCGCGCTAGCGTATCGCAGCCCCTGGAGCCGGTCTCGGGAAGGCCGATGGGCATGTCGACAGCGACCATGTCGGCCGTCGGCAGGTCACGCCAGCGTTGAAAAATCATAAAGTCCGCCGTTCCGCGCTCGACATACCGGCGAACCATCACCCACCCCCCCTTGCATCCGTCCACACCCGCCGCGACCGACATCGATACTCCCTTTTGCTTTCTTGATTATGCCTAAGTGTCCAGGGGGCACGTTAGCACTTTCGCAACGAATCGTATCTATTGTGAAAACAACGCTGGGCGTGGGGGCCGATTGTGTTCGGTTAGGACACTTGCGTTCTCGATTAGCGCCTCCCTGTTCCTTGTTGCGGGTCGCCCTCCCCGGCGGCCCGCACTTTTTTCTGTGCCTTGGCTGTCTCCGGCGCCCCTTTCGTGGCGGTGGATTTGCGTGTATTCAGCCGGTGCCGGAAGGTGCCGTAAGTCTTCATCTCGCGTCCACAAAATCGGAGACCCCAGGCATGGTCGATCCCAGGCTGCCGAAGTTCGATACGCTTAGTTTGCACGCGGGCCAACAGCCCGACCCCGTCACAGGCGCCCGTGCGGTACCGATTTATCAAACGACGTCCTTCGTCTTCGAGGATGTCGATCACGCCGCAGCATTATTTAACCTCGAGCGTCTCGGCCATCTCTATTCACGCATTTCCAACCCCACCATCGCCGTGCTTGAGGAGCGCTTGGCGGCGCTCGAGGGAGGCATCGGCGCGATCTGCACGGCCAGCGGTATGGCCGCCCTGCACCTCGCTATCGTGACGCTGATGGATGCCGGCGCGCATATCGTCTCTTCGGGATCGATCTACGGCGGCAGCCACAACCTCTTCTCCCAAACCCTGCCGCGTTTCGGTATCACCACGAGTTTTGTTGATCCTCGCGATCCAGGCGCCTTCAGACAAGCGATCAAGAGGGAGACGCGTCTGGTCTTCGGCGAGACCATCGGCAATCCCGGCTGCGAGATCATGGACCTGCCTGTGATCGCCGAGATCGCCCACGAGGCCGGCATCCCGTTGATGATCGACAACACATTCGCCAGCCCCTATCTGTGCCGGCCGATCGAGCACGGGGTCGATATCGTCCACCACTCGGTGACCAAGTTCCTGGGCGGCCACGGGGTCGCCATCGGCGGCGCGCTGATCGACAGTGGCGCCTTCGACTGGCAGGCCTCGGGTAAGTTCCCGACCCTGACCGAACCATATGCCGGCTATCACGGGCTGAATTTCGCCGAGCATTTCGGCCCCGCCGCCTTCGTCATGCGCGCCCGATCCGAGGGCTTGCGCGATTTTGGCGCCTGTATGAGCCCGGCCAACGCCTTTTATATCCTTCAAGGAATCGAGAGCCTGCATCTGCGCATGCCGCGCCATGTCGAGAACGCTCGTGCCGTTGCTAAGTTTCTTCAGAGCCGCTCCGAGGTCGAGTGGGTCGGCCATCCCGACTTCCCCAGCCACCCCGACCACGCGCTGGCTAAAAAACTGCTGCCCAAGGGTTCGGGCGCGATCTTCGGCTTCGGGATCAAGGGCGGGCGCGAGGCCGGGCGCGTCTTCATCGAGCGGCTCAAGCTGTTCTCGCACCTCGCCAATGTTGGCGATTCGAAATCGCTGGTCATCCATCCGGCAAGCACAACTCATCAGCAGATGGACGCTGCCGCCTTGGCCGCCGCCGGTGTCGGCGAAGGGTTGGTGCGGCTGTCGGTTGGCCTCGAGGATATCGACGATCTGACGGATGATCTCGGCCAGGCGCTCTACGGGGCGATCAAGGCGACGACGCCGAAAGCCGCGGAGTAAGGTGATGGTGCGCGCATCGAAGGAACCCGGCATCAAGGTCGACAACAGGAGCGTCTTTGCCTCGGATGGCGGCCGGCCCTTCGACTCCGAGCTGCCGGTGCTCATCTTCCTCCACGGTGCCGGAATGAACCATTCGATGTGGGCGCTGCAATCACGCTACTTTGCCCATCACGGTTACAACGTTCTCGCGGTAGACCTGCCCGGCCACGGTCGTTCCGAGGGGCCGGCGCTGACCGCTATCGTCGACATGGCGGACTGGGTGTTGCGGTTGGTCGACGCGGTCGACGCAAATGAGGCGGCGCTGGTCGGCCATTCCATGGGCACCTTCATCGCACTCGAGGCGGCGGCCAAAGCGCCCGAGCGGGTCCGCGCATTGGGGCTCATCGCCACCGGGCTCAAGATGCCTGTCCACCCAGAACTCCAGGCCGCGGCGGATGCCAACCGACACCTGGCATACGAATTGGTCGTCGATTGGGGCTTCGGCGCGCGCTCGCATTTCGGCGGACACCGGCCGCCGGGGCTGTGGATGATGGGGACGGCGATGCGCATTCTGGAGCATGACGGCAAGGGTTCGCTGGGCGGTGATTTCGCCGCCTGCGCTGTCTACGAAGGAGCGGCCGCTGCGGCGGTGAAGGTTGCTTGTCCGACGATCGTCATCGCCGGCGCCGACGACCGCATGACTCCGCCGAAAGCCGGCCGCGCCATAGCTGACAAGATCGACGGCGCTCGGTTCGAGATTGTCGATTGCGGGCACATGATGATGATCGAGAAGCCCGACGAGACGCTGGACGCGCTGATCGGAACGATTTGATATTTCACGATCTAAAAATGATTGTGTTCGGTCGGGGTCTTGCCAGATCCATCGCTTGCGACAGTGTATTTTCTGGTTAGAGCGCTGCCCTACAGAATCCAATAGGCAAGAAAGGCGACGCCGGCTAGGAGGACCGCCAATCCAAGCGCGATCAGTGCCGTGGTCGTATTACCACTCAGGCCCTTCGGTTTGTTGGGCTCGGGCTTTTGCGCTTGCGCGGCGAACTTTTGGTGGGCCGGAGATAGGCGCCCGACGGGCTGGGTCGGGCGGACCTCTTCGAGCGGGTTGAGCCGCTCGCTCGGCACGCCAGGGTTTTGGGCCGGCTCCTTGTCTATGTCCGCCTTGCGCCGGCGTGGCTTGGTCGGGCGCTTCTGCGCCAGGAGAATGAGATTGGTTACCGAGCTCTCGAAGCTGCCAAAACGGACAATGTCGGTTTCCCCGACCCGAGCCTCGGCCGAGCGGTGGAAAGTGTTCTCAATTTTGACGTAGGTGCCATTGGCGCTGTCATTGTCTCGGATGTGGAACATGCCGTCGTCCAAAATGTCGATTTCGGCGTGCTTGCGCGATACCGTGCGGTGATCGACGATGATGTCGTTGGTGGCGCTACGGCCGATGCTGAGGGTCTTCAAACTACGGGTCTCCTCAGGTCCTATGCGGCCCGAACGCCGACTTCCATCCGGCCGATCCGCTCGAACTCGACAACCATCACGTCGCCATCGCTGACCGGTCCGACGCCCGCCGGCGTTCCGGTCATGATGATGTCGCCCGGATGCAACGTATAGAAGCTGGTCGCATATTCGATCAGTCGGGGGATGTCGTAAATCAGTTGGCTGGTATTCGATTTTTGTCGGGTTTCGCCGTTGACCGAGAGTTCAAAGTCGAGATTGCCGGGCTCGTTTATTTCGTCGGCGGTGACCAGCCACGGGCCGAGCACCGCGTAGCTGTCGATCGACTTGCGGAAGCTCCTGTCCTCAGAGCCGCGCACCGTCATGTCGAGCCCGATGGCGTACCCGGCAACCGCCGAGAGGGCTTGGCCCCGCGATATTTTCTCCACCGTCCGGCTTATGATGACAGCCAGTTCCACCTCGTGGTCGTTGCGCCGGTCGGTGAAGCGCAGGGCAACGCCTTCGCTGGGGCCGACCAAGGCCGAGGAAGCCTTTAGGAACAGCCCATACTCGTCGATTGACTTGATTTTCTGGCCGTGATGGATGCCGGTGTCGGCTTTGGCCTCGTCGGCGTGGGTGCTGTAGTTGACTGGCGCACCGATCACCTTGGTCGGATTGGCGATCGGACTGAGCAGCCGGACGTCGGCGATGTCCCTGGCCGGCGCATTGGGCGCCAACCGATCGATCTCGTCGCGGACATTGTCGAGATTTGCGATCAGGGCATCGCCGGGCGGCGCTGGCCAGCGCACAGCGGGCACAATGTCGAGCGCGGCAGTCACGTCGAGCACGCTTTCGCCTTCGACCAATCCCAGACGGTCGTTGTCGAACCTACAAATCTTCATCCACGTCCCAACCGAACCAAATCGAACCTCACAACGGGCCGGAGAGAATGGACGATACACGATTGCCCGCCGCGCATGCTAGAGCATGATTTTACCAAATGGATACCATTTTATGGGGCCAAGCGAACCTCTGAGTAGGAGCGAGGCGTCGGGCGATGCGGGGCCTGCTGACCACAGATGGCGGGCAAATCTCGCGACGCACTCGACGGGCCGATTGGTGCCACCTGGGGCCGGATTTTCTTGCGCCGTGAGAACTTTGCGTTCCTTTTTTCGATACAATTACATTGCCATGGGCGCGCCTTGCCGCGGTGCAGGGAAACCCGGTCTAACCGTATCCATTTGGTAAGATCGTGCGCTAGCCGGCAGAAATATCGCAGCGCTGATTATTGTAGGCGTTGCGCGGATTGTGGGGGCCGATCCTCGATCGCCGGTAGGCTTGGATCCGCGATGAGTTTCAGGCAGTCGATGAAATATTCGCGCTTGTCCTCGGGAATCGGAGCGATTATCCGCTCCTCCGCGGTGATCGCGCCTGAAATTGCGTTGCGCAAGGAAGCCTCGCCCTCCTCGGTTGTTAGGAGCCGGTTGACGCGCTGGTCATCCTTTAGGCGTTTGCGGACAAGAAACCCGCGCGCCACCAGGCGGCCGACAAGCTCGGCGACCGTGCTTCGGTCGCTGCCGGTCAGTTTGACCAGGTCGTTCTGTTTGATGCCGGCGTTCTGGTGCACCGCCAGCACTACGGAGAACTGGGGCGGCGTCAGCCCGGCACCGCCGACTTCCTCGAGAAAAATGTCGTAGGCGCGCTTCAGCGATATACGAATGAGGTGGCATGGTGTTTCGAGCAGATCGTAGGTCTCGGCAGTTGCCGCCGTCATCTTTGGAATTTTCCCATCAGGGGACATGGAGTATGCTCGCTAAACATTTACTTTGTTAACTAATTATCGAACGAAGGGAAAACAAATGCAACCGGTGTGACGCCATCGCCGCGAACGCATCTTTGCCGTCAGGTATTGGATGCCGAACATACGGTTGCGCGCCGAAAATTGATAAGTATACTGATTAAAAATTTACTTATGGAACTGCACGTTAGACCAAGGGGCCCAGCGCAAGTGCCCCGGAGCAAGGGACCAGAGCAGGGGGGTTAATATGGAATTTGGCATCCAATTCTTTCCCGACATCGGGCCCGATGTTATCCCGGCAGATAAGTATTGGGACGAAAGCCTGCGGCTCGTCGATTTGTGCGACGCGCTTGGCTACACTCACGTCCGTACTGTGGAGCACCATTTCCAGCCCTATGGCGGCTATACGCCCAACCCACACTTATTTTTAAGCGCCGCCTCGCAGCGAACGAAAAAGGCGCGCCTGGTAACCGGGGCTGTGCTTCCGGTGTTCAACCACCCGCTCAAGATCGCCGGCGAGATCGGTATGCTGGATGCCATATCGGGCGGGCGCCTGGAATGTGGATTCGCACGCGCCTTCCTGCCTGGCGAGTTCGACCGTTTCAGGATCAACCTCGATGAGAGCAAGGCGCGCTTTCAGGAGGGCATCACGCAAGTGCGTGAGCTCCTTAAAAATGAAAACGTGAGTTCGGACGGGCAGTTCCATTCCTACGAAAACGTGACCACCTTGCCGCGGCCGACGCAAAAGCCGCACCCGCCATTCTGGGTTGCCGCCCTGGCTACTCCTGATTCATTCGTCAATGCCGGGAAGATGGGCGACTCGGTCATGGCCATTCCGCTCGCCGGCGGCAAGATGATCGAACTCATGGGGCTTTACCGCGAGGCTTGGAAGTCTGCCGGGCACAAAGGTAATGGCCGGATCATGCTGGCCTTCCACATGTTCTGCGCACCGACGGACGAGGAGGCGGTCGAGATTGCCAAGGCGCCCTTCAACCGCTACCTCAAATCGCTGGTTACTGCCGCATCGGACTGGACCGGCGGTTCGAGCTCGAAGGATTACCCGGGCTACGATAAAATTATTGCTGGGTTGGCAAAGGAGAACTTCGACACCCAGCGTGCCAAGAACGCTGCCTGGATTGGCTCGCCGGCAACGGTCGCCGATCAAATTGCCGACTTCGTGCGCGGCGCGGCGGATTTCGAGATTGCCTCTATGCAGGTCAACTTCAACACGGTTTCATATGAGCATGCCGCCCGCTCGATGCGTCTATTCTCGGCAGAGGTCATGCCGAAGTTCACCTAACGGACCAATCGCGCTACCTTGCCGATGCAATGATTAGCGGCCGGGGCCGCCTCAAACGGCAGAGGCATCGCCATGGATTATAGTTACGACGCGGTCATTATCGGCGCCGGGATCATCGGCGCCTCGATCGCTTACGAGCTTGCCAAGAAGGGCCAGCGCACACTCAATCTCGATCGGCTACCTGCCTCGGGTTACGGCTCGACCGGCGCATCTTGCGCCATCATCCGCACTCACTATTCGACCCTCGACGGCTCGGCCCTCGCTTACGAGAGCTTCTTCACTTGGAAGGATTGGCCCGGCTATATCGGGGTCCGGGACGAGCGCGGCCTGGCCAAATACTTCAACACCGGCGTCGTCGTTATCAAGACCGAGCTCAACAAGCATCTGGAGCCAATCTGCGCGATCATGGACGAGCTCGGCATTCCCTACGAGCACTGGGACAACAAATTACTTTCGAACAAGCTGCCGATTTATGACTTACGCAAATTCTCGCCGGTCAGGCGGCCGGGCGATCCAGGGTTTGGCGAGCCCACCGGCGGTGTGGTCGACGGCGCGGTCTTCTTTCCCAATGGTGGCTACGTCTCCGACCCCCAGCTGGCCACCCACAACATCCAGGTCGCAGCCGAAGCCCGGGGCGCCAAGTTTCGCTTCAACACCGAGGTCGTGGAAATCCGGCAGGAAGACGGGCGCACCGCCGGCGTCGTCCTGAAGGGCGGCGAGGCGATCGACGCGCCGGTCGTGGTCAACGTCGCCGGCCCGCATTCATACATTATCAACCGCATGGCAGGGGTCGAAGCAGGCATGAACATCAAGACCCGCGCCTTGCGCCAGGAAGTCGCCCATGTACCCTCTCCCGAGGGATTCAATTTCGAAGAAGACGGCTACGTGATTTCCGATTCCGACATCGGTTGCTATTCGCGGCCCGAAATCGGCAATCACATCCTGGTCGGAAGCGAGGATCCTGCGTGCGACGAGCGGGAATGGGTCGATCCCGACGACTATAACCGCGAGTTTTCAGAGCAATGGACGGCCCAAGTCCACCGTACGGCCCAGCGCATCCCCACCCTCGGCATTCCCGGCCAGGCCAAGGGCGTCGTCGACCTCTACGATGTCACCGACGACTGGATCCCGATTTACGATAAGTCCGACCTGCCGGGCTTTTACATGGCGGTTGGCACAAGCGGTAATCAGTTCAAGAACGCTCCCGTCGCCGGGGCCATGATGGCGGCGCTGATCGAGGCGTGCGAGGGCGGCCGGGACCACGACGCCGATCCGGTTCACTTCGAGCTCCCCAATATTGCCCGATCCCTTGATCTCGGCTTTTTCTCCCGCCGCCGCAAAATCAATACCGACAGCAGCTTCACGGTGTTGGGGTAAGGAGCAGATCGCAATGAACGACACCAACGAGATTGCCATTGGGCGCATCTGGCACGGTTGGACGACGCCGGAGAATGCCGATGCCTACGAAACGCTGCTCAAGACCGAGATATTCCCCGGTATCGAGAAGAAGAACGTCCCCGGCTACAATGGCATCCAGCTTTTTCGCCGCCCCATAACCAATGACGAGGTCGAATTCATCACCATCATGTGGTTCGCCTCCTGGGATGCTGTGAAGGAGTTCGCCGGCGAGGATTACGCGCAGGCCTACGTCCCGGCCAAGGCGCGCGAAGTCCTGGCCCGCTTCGACGACCGCTCGCAGCATTACGAGATCAGGGCGCGGATCGACTATTGAAGAGCCAATGCCGCTTGACTAAGGTTCTGCCCGACTCTGGAGGATATTTTGAGCAACTTCCACAAACCTGATCTCGGCCTCAATCCCGAAAATCCGTTTGCCCGGGACGCGGACGACAAGCTCATCCGCAGATCCTACTGGCTCGACATGGGCGATCGATCGCTGGTGCTTGCCATGACGCAAGGGATCGGCGCCGGACTGACAAACGATCAAAAACGCGCGCACCTGCGTGATATCGGTCGCGAGGGGTTGATCGATCAGGTATGCGTCCAGGAAATCCTGCCGCCGGAAACGTGACGATCGCGCCCGCGTCGGCACTATCGATTCACAACACCGCCCACTTTCTTATTCAGAACGTGATTACCTGCCTAATTACATCGCCGGCCGCGAGGCGGTCGAAGCCGGCGTTGATGTCCTTTAACGGGATGCGCGCGCTGATCAGCTGATCGACCGGCAGGCGGCCCTCGCGATAGAGCTCGATGAAGCGCGGCACGTCGCGCACTGGCACCGAGCTGCCCATGTAGCTGCCCTTGATCGTGCGCTCTTCGGCGACCATGCCGACATGGCGCAGCGAAAAATCGTGCTCGAAGTGCGACAGCCCGGCGCTCACCGTGGTGCCGCCGCGCCTGGTAATCCGGTAGGCGATGTCCATCGCCTCGACCGTGCCGGCCATCTCGAAGGCGTAATCGACTCCGCCTGAAGTCGCCTCGCGCACCTGCTCGACGGCGTCCTCATCGCCCGCGTTCACGGTGTCTGTGGCGCCGAGCTGGCGGGCCAGCGCGAGCTTGTCGTCGAGGGGATCGACCGCTATCAGGCGCGAGGCCCCGATCAATTTTGCGGCAAGAAGCGCGTTGAGGCCGACCCCGCCGAGGCCGACCACCGCGACCGTGGAGCCGGGGCGCGCCTGCCCAGTATTGAGTACCGCGCCCACCCCCGTCAGCACAGCGCAGCCGAACAGCGCAGCCAAATCGAGCGGTAGTTCCTTGTCAATCTTGATCAGCGAGCGCCGCGAAGTCACGGCATACTCGGCGAAGCACGAGACCCCGACCTGGTGGTTGATAAACTCGCCGTTTAGCTTTATGCGCCGCGTGCCGGTGAGCAGCGTGCCTTCCGCGCCCGCCACTGCCGCCGGCTCACACAAGGCCGGCCGGCCTTCCATGCACGGCACGCAGTCGCCGCATGAGGGGACGAACACCAGGACGACGTGATCGCCGGCGGCAAGGTCGTGCACCTCCGGGCCGACCTCGGCGACGATGCCGGCGGCCTCATGGCCCAGCGCGATCGGCAGCGCACGCGGACGCGCGCCGTTGATAACGGAGAGATCGGAATGGCAGAGCCCCGCGCCCTTGATCTCAACCAGCACCTCGCCCGGTCCAGGCGGGTCGAGTTCGATTTCCTCGATCACGATTGGCTTGGTCTTCGCGTAGGGCTGGGGCTGGCCCATTTCGTAGAGCACTGCGGCCTTGACCTTCATTGTCGTCCTCTTTTTTCGATCTGCATGTAGAGTGCCGGCGAAGATAGCATGCGCCGCCACGCGCGCGGAGCAACCCCTACCCCGCCCAGTTGGTTTGCGGCTCGGCAGGCTCGGCGGATAATCCGGCTGCGTCGATCCCGGCGATGGCGCAGTATTCGTCGGCGTCGGAAGTATCGCCGGTGACCCCAACGGCGCCGATGATCGCGCCGCGCTCGTCTTTTACCAGCACGCCGCCGGGTACCGGGATCATCCGTCCCCCCGAAGCTGTTGCCAGGGCGCCCAGGAATACCGGGCGTGCGCCGAGGCGATCCTGGATGGCTCGGCTCGACATCCCCATGCCGAGCGCGCCCCAGGCTTTGCCCATGGCGATTTCGGGGCGCAGGATGCTCGATCCGTCTTCGCGCTTTAGCGCCACGACGTGCCCGCCTGGGTCGAGAACTACCACGGTCAACGCGCCGAGCTTGGCCTTGCGGCCGGCGGCAAGCGCCACGTCGATGATTGTGGTGGCGGCATCAAGTGTCAGAGTTGTCAATGTCGTTCCTTTGCTTTCCGCTGCGCCCGCCACCATTGGCGCCACGCCGTTCGATTGTAGCCCAAGCGCTGCCCGGTGAGGACTGTTAGCGCCCCGAAAATATCGCCTTCGAGCCAGTCTGGATCGCCCGTCCGCCCCAGCCGCGCGATCAGCGCTCCAATGGTGGCGCGATCGCGCTGGCCGAGCCGGGCCGCTGCCCAGGCCGCACCCGGAGGCGCGGCGAGGTACTTTTCGGCCCCGTTCCGTTTGACCGTCCAGGGCGCGCCGATGAGCCTTGCCGGAACCCGGCCCTGGCCGTTCATCGCTAGCCCCCACAGGAGATACCACCGGGCAACCCGGGCGCTCGGCGCGCGCGATTGGCCGCCGAACATCCGCTGCATGGCGCCCGGATACGGCCGGCCAAGACGCTCGCTCAGCGCCTGTCCGACAGCGGGCGAGCGGTATAGCGCCAACGCTCGCAGGGTCTTTAGGATTTCCGGCCCGTGGCCGCGATAGTTTTTCTGCTCGGCCATCAAACTGTCGAGGCGGCCGAGCAGCTTGGCCGGCGGGCCGGCCGGGCGCGTACCGAAACGGCGCGGCAAAGCCGGCGCCGGCGCGATCGCTTCGGATATCTGCGGCGACATCGTGCCAAACAGCGCGCCCTTTTTGTTGCGTCCGATGACGCCGACATAGATGCGCCCGCCATGGACAGCGATATCGACCGGCCGGTCGCCGGTGAAATCCTGCACCTTGCGCCAGAGAAGTCCATTGCCCGAGCGCCATAGTGCGCCGCCGCCGCGATAGGCGGTGATCGCCCACAACGCTTCCTTGGTGCCAGCAACGTCGCGCACGAAGCGGCCATTGAAAGCTGTGATCCGCACGATGCGGTCACCCTCTATGCGGTAGAGTGCTCGGTCCCCGGAGGCCGCGTTGATGGCGTAGAGCTGTCCGCGCCATGCGGTTAGTGGTAGGGCGCCAACCCCATTGGGCCAGCCTTTTACGGGACGAAGCGTTCCGCCTTCGAGCCGCAGCAGACTGATTCCGACCCGGTAGCGGGCGTAGAGCCCGGCATAGAGCCGTCCTCCGGCGCTGATCAAGGCGACGATGCGGCTGACCTGGCTCGACGGATTGCCGTGGTCGTAGAGGATCTTCCAGCTTATCCCGCCATCGGTGCTGCGTTGCAGGCCGGCACGCCAGGCCGACGTGGCGGCGTAAAGCGCGCCCTTGTGAGAAGCCATTGCATGGACGTGAAAAGCGCGAACTTCGGGCAGGAAACCCCAGCGCCAGCTCTTGGTGTTGGTGACCATGAACTCGCCCCGCCCAACCGAGCCGCGCGCATCCTCGAAGGGCCAGTATAGGAGGCCGCGATGGATCGTCGGCTCGCCCGCATCTTGGCTGAACAGGTGCGCTTCGTAACGGGTCTTCCCGGTCGCCGGATTGTAACTGTAGAGGTCGGCCGAGTTGTGATTGCGGTATTTCACCGAATTGACGAACCAAAGTCGTCCGCGATAGCCGATCATCGCCGAGATCGCCGGCCACGGCCCAATCTCGGCGAGGCGAACGAGAGGGGTGCCCTCAGCAGCGTGTTCCGCGGCGTTCGTTGGCAGACAGCCAAACAACAGGGCTATGGCAAGCAGCCGGCGAATTAGCATCTGCGTGCAAACAACCCGGGCGGCACCTTGGTCGAGGCGTCCCCGCAGGCGCTATCAAGCTGGCTTTGCGTCAATCCTTTGGCTTTCGAGAAATCTGTGCGAAAGAGCTTGGCGCCAACGATGGTGGCGCCGGTCAGATCTGCGCCAGCGAGGTCCGCCCCCGACAGATCGACGCCATCGAGGTTGGCGCCGGTCAGCTTCGTGCCTTGCATCCAGGCGACGATCAACTGTGCGCCCTTCAAGTTGGCGTGGCTGAGATCGGCCCTTTGCAGCTTGGCAAAACGCAGGTTGGCGCCGCGCAGATCGACGTTGCGCATAATCGCATCCTCAAGGAAGGCCTGGCTCAGATAGGTTCCCTTGAGGTTGGCCCCGGTCATGTCGGTCTCGCGCAAATTGGCCTTGAAGTGATTCTCGCCGGCGAGGTCGACGCCGCGGAAATCGCATTTGTAACAGCTCCGCGTCGCCCGCAGCATGGCGACATCGCTCGGCTTGAAGGCGCCGGCGGTTCCGATGAAGACAGCAAGCGCGGCGAGGAAGGCGATCAGCAATCGCATGGGCGTCATTCGCGTTCGGGCACGGTGTTGGCTGGCGATCATGTTAACCTAGCGTTTCGCTCGGCCTGGTACGACTGATGATTGGCGACTGTGTAACGCGACCGGACGAGGCGGTGAGGGAGGGGAGCCCCTGTGACGACGAAGGATACGGCAGTGCGCCGGCGCGACGGCATATTTTATGGCTGGATTGTCGTCGGCGCGGCCTTCGTGGTGATGTTCCTGGGCTTCGGTGTGGCCTATTCCTTCGGTGCTTTCTTCAAGGCGCTGCAGGACGAGTTCACCGCAGACCGCGCTGAAATATCCCTTGTCTTCTCGCTTTCGATCTTCTTGATGTTCCTGGTTGGCGCCGTCGCCGGACCGGCCGCCGACCGGCTGGGTCCGCGCCGGGTGATCGCCGCCGGCATGGCGCTGATCGGTGTCGGTCTTCTGCTCGCCAGCCGAGCTACGGCGCTCTGGCATCTCTACGTTATCTACGGGCTCACCATCGGGCTTGGCGTCGGTTTCTCCTACGTCCCGGCGGTCGGCACTGTGCAGCGCTGGTTCGTGCGCCGGCGGGGATTTGCCTCCGGCGTCGCGGTAAGCGGTATCGGCGCGGGGACGCTTGTCGGCCCGCTCGCCGCGATCTGGCTGATCGGCCTGTTCGACTGGCGCGGGGCGTATGTCACGATGGCCGGCGTCTGCGTGGTGCTCGGCCTCGCCGGCGCGTGGCTGATCGAGCACTCGCCCGAGCGCCGCGGCCTCGCCCCCGACGGCGACCCACCAACCGCCGATACAAAAGCCAATGTCAGCGCTGCAGCAGCGGGCATGGATCTTAAGGCGGCGCTCCGCTCGCGCCCCTTTGTGCTCTATTCGGCGGCGACCTTTCTAACTGCGCTCGGGTTATTCACGCCCATCGTCCATCTGCCGAACTACGCCCGCGACCACGGCTTGGGCGAGGAAACGGGGGTGATGCTGCTTGGCCTCTTCGGGTTCGGCAGTCTGGTCGGCCGGTTCCTGCTGG